>DATANR010000194.1:0-3352 GCA_036266155.1 Gemmataceae bacterium
GCACTGGTTCTTGTTGAACTGCACGGTCGCGAACAGATTGGCAAACGCCCGGTAGTCGGCCTGGGTCCACCGGTCGTACGGATGCTTGTGACATTGAGCACATTCGAGCCGCACCCCCAGGAACGCGGCCGCGACCTTCTCGCCCCATTCGTTCGTTGGTACGGCCCCGAGTCGGCGCCAGAACAGGTCGAGCGTATCGCGCTTGGCATACTCGGTAGTTTCAAATTTGGCCGACTCCTCTTCGATCTTCTTGGTTTGTTCCAGCCACTTCTCCGGCGTCATGCCGTCACGGCTCGTGGCGACGAGCATACCCTTCACGATCTGGTCATAAGGATCATTGCGTTCGATGCGGACGCGCAGCCAGTCGTGCCACATTTGACTGCGCTTGAGCTGCATGTCGGCCGGCTGCTCGAGCGCCTGCGTGTTATTACCCGTGATGTCCGACAGCTTCGTCGCCCAGAGGGCCGAGTGCCGGGGACTCCTGAGCAACTCGTCGATCTTTTTGGACCGCTTATCCTTGGACTCGTCGGCGAGGAACGAACGAACCTCGTCCGGCGTCGGCAGCGCGCCGGTGGCGTCGATGGTGATGCGGCGCAGGAATTCGAGATCGGTCGCCGCCTCCGAAGGCTGAACATTCAGCAGCTTGAGCTTGGCGTAAACCTCACGATCGACAAAGTTGATCGGCGTCGGGTACGTCGGTGCAGCGCTATCGGTCGGGACCATCAGCCGCGCCGCCGAGACTTTGCCGCGATAGAGGACAGCCAACCCGGAGTCGCCCGGCCGTACGCCGGTCACGTCGCCCGTCGGCGACACGCGGGCGACGCCGTCGTCTTGAACACGGAAGTCGCAGAACGGCGTGATGTCCTCGTTCGAGCCGTCGGCGAACTTGGCGGTCACCTTCAACTTGGTGGCCTTGCCGGCTTTGACGAAGATGTACTCCTTAGGCGTGACGGCGATGTCCAAGATCTCGCCGGAGCCCTTGGTTCGCGGCGCGCCCTGCCGGATCCACTCGCGGAAGACCTGGTATTGCCAGGAGGCCTTGCTGAAGCGGGCCCCGCCCTCGTGCGGGATCAGGCCGGTGGCTTTCCGTAACAGCAGGCTGTCGTCCGGGCTAATGAGGTCGATGCGCCGGCCCTGAATGTCGCGGGTGAGTGCAGCGTAATCTTTATCCGAGTCGAAGCCGAACAGCGACAGGCGGAAGCCGTTCTTGCCCTGGAAAGACCCGTGACAGGATCCGTTGTTGCAGCCGGCCTTGGAGAACAGGCCCATGACGTGCCGTTCGAAGTCGACCTTCTCGACTTTGCCGCCGGCGGGCAGATCGACGCCAGCAGCGGCCGTGCCGGCGAAGCAAGCAACGAGCAGAGAACAAGTTATGCGAGCCGACATGCCAGGGCCCTCAGCAGAAATCATCAGAATGGTCGGCAGGGCGGGAGTTCAAGCGGTGAAGGTTCTTCTCATGGAACCCTCATACGAATGCAAGGTATCGCAGCGGAGAGACGTGTGCAAATGAATTTCGGGAGCGCGCTGTTACAACCGGGCCGCCGCCTCGCGGGCATTGGCCACGAACACGCGAACGCGGTCCGGATCCTTTCTTCCGGGTGTGAACTCGACACCGCTGGCAACGTCAACGCCCGCGGGGCGTACAAGGCGAATCGCCTCGGCGACGTTGCTCGGCGTCAGGCCGCCCGCGAGGATGATCGGAACGCCGGGCTTGTAGCCGGCGATCTGGTCCCACGGCGCTTTTTTGCCCGTACCGCCTTCCTGGCCTTCGACATAGGCATCGAGCAATATCGCGGCTGGGAGCTGGCCAAACGCGCGACAGGATTCCAGGTAAGCATCGATGGCCGAGAACGACTTACGATCGCGAATTCGGAACGCGGCAATCATGCTAAAAGGAAACGGGTCGGCCAGATCGCGATTTTCGCCGTGATACTGGATGCCGCGCAGACCGAGCTGATACGCCATCGCCGTCACTTGTCGCAACGGCAATCCCACGAACACGCCGACGCCCGCCATGAGCGGCGGAATCGAGCGAAGCAACGTTTGGCTGTCTCTTGGGTCGACATGGCGTGGCGACGCGGGATGGAAATTGATGCCGACCGCGTCGGCACCGGCGGCGGCGCAAATGGCCACGTCTTCCGGAGTGGTGACGCCGCAGATCTTAATTCGCAGGGGGTGCATGACTTTGTTCTATTCTGCCGGGAGCGCTTGTCGGGCCAAGGCCAACGCCCCGTGGACGACGACCTTCTCTCCGAGCTCGGCCGGAACCACATCGGTGAGGCCAGCGAACGGTGCGAACACGCGGTCGGCAATTTTCGCGCGCAGCGGTTGAAAAAACAACTCTTCGCCCATGAGCGAGACGCCGCCCCCGATGACCACGCGGCGAGGGCAGATCAACACGATCGCGGCACAGATCGCATCGGCCAGAGCGTCGAGCGCACCGTCGAGGACGCTCTTGGCGAGCGGATCGCCGGCCGAAGCGGCTTCCGCGACAGTCTGCGCCGTGATCCGGTCCAAGTTGCCGGCCAACTCTACCAACTTCGAGCCAGCCGTAGGATCTAATTTTGCCTTTAGGCGTGCGCCATCACCAATTCCCCAGCCCGAAGCGACCCGCTCCAATGGTGTCATGCCTGTGACACCGAGTGGACCGTGTTTCATAAAGGGGTCGGGAATCGTCAGATGTCCAATCTCACCCGCGCCGCGGCCAGTCCCGCGAAGAATTTGGCCGTCGACAATCAAGCCGCCGCCAATGCCGGAGCCGATCGTCATGTACAAGACCGGCGACAAGCCCTTACCGGCTCCAAACAGCACCTCCGCGAGGCCGGCCACGTCGGCGTCGTTCCCAAGCACCGCCGGTAGTTCCAACGCTTCACCCAGCCAGTCGGCGAGCGGGAAGCCGTCCCAGCCAAAGACTTGGTGCGATTTGATTACCGACTGCGTTGCGTCGTCTACTGGACCGCCAAAGCCGATTCCGACGGCCGTCAGATCGGAACGCGCGATGTGCGTTGCGTCCAATAGGTCGGGTATGGCGGCGACAATTTGGCGACGAATGCCCTCACCTTGGCCAAACGGATCGACATGACCCCGCCATAGGCCAAGCAACTTGCCGTCGCCGCGGCCAAGGCCAAGTTGCAGCTTGGTGCCGCCGATTTCGATGCCGAGATACATAGCAATCAGCATAGGTCCCATGGGACCTATACGTCCCATAACACTTAACGTGGGCTTCGCCCACCGCCCATGAAGGGAAGAAATGGCATCCGACTTTGCAAAATGGTTGTTACCAAGCAGCCATTTCGAAAGCGGATGCCATGATGACAGTATGCTCGTTTTGCGGCAAGTTTGCCACCATCAT
>DATANR010000195.1:0-14387 GCA_036266155.1 Gemmataceae bacterium
CTGACCAGTTTCAAGACAACCGCGCTGCCGACCGCCGACCCGGCCAATCCACTCAACTGGGCGTTCGCGGATAGTGAGATTTGCGCCGACACAATTGGTTCAGTAACACTGTCGGGGCTGAAGACCGCCAACAGTGGCAGCAGCTTTGGCATCAAGTCGCGCAGCGCTGGTACGACCGTCGTCGTCATGAAGGCCGACGTCACCAACGCACCGGGCCTGCCGTTGGGATCGGCGCTTACGCCCGACAAGACGAGCCCCTACACGGCCCTGGCTGGAGACTTCTTCTTCTTGAATGTTTAACGAGGTTTCCGCATCGTCCGCCGCATAACTTGCAAGGCCGACGCTTGAGACATGATCGTCGTTGCCACTTGGATCATCGCTACCCGTAAACGGTGAGACGCCGACCTAACTTAGCTGCTAAGGCAATGGTGGACTTTGGCGAGATTGTGTGGGCATCGATCGCGCCTTTGAGCAAAGTGCACGTTGGTGGCGCCAAAAGCCGATGGCGCGCACGTGCTTCTCTCTGAGAAATGCACCGGCCCATTGATTAGTCACCAGTGGGCCAGAGCCTCATCTCTGATTTCGCGTTACTTGTGCTTGCCTGGATTCAAGATCGTGACGTTGTCGGTCGCCGTAACCGTGTCCTGTCCGTGTCCGCCATCGATTGTCGCGTCGAGCAGTGCGCTCAGGCCAGCGAGGCCATCACCGGCCACGGATAATCCTAAAACGTCCTTGCCATTTCCGCCGAACTCGTGGATGGTGACCGCACCGGTGCTACCGGCCGCCACGTTCACATCGCCAGTAATAGTATCCTTGCCGTTGCCACCACGTGCGGTGATTGTCAAAGAACCGTCCACTTCCGCAGCATATGCGAACGACAAGGTGTCCATGCCGTTGTTGCCTTTAAGGTCGATTGTCAAGGCGCCTGCGAGGACAGCCGTCGATCCGGTTGCTGGCCCAGTGACCGAGAGCGCGTCCTTACCGTTGCCGCCATCGACTAGAAGCGTGAGGCTGGAAGTCGCGTCGATGCCGTGACTCAGATCGGCGGTGAAAGTATCATCCCCGTTGCCTAACGCGACATTGATGGTTCGTGCGATGCCGACATAGTCACCAGTCAGAGAGTAAGAGACGCTATCCTTGCCGCTGCCAGCCCGTACGTGGACGGAGTCCACTGGTCCGGTCACCGGATACACCATGCCATCGACGGTAACGGTCAGCCCGCTCGCCGTTCCATCGTCAGTAATCTGCACGTTGTTGGCGAACTGATCGCCTTTCACAGTCAGGATTCCGCCGTTCTGTACGACGGTGACACTTGGTACTGTCCGCTCATTCAGTGATTCGAGTTGCAGGGCGGTTGTGGAAGAGTTGGCCATGAATTCACCTCGTTTGACAGGGCGAGGGAACAGGGTCGGTCGCTGGGCAAGTGGCAATTGAGTTGACGGGGTCGCTCGCGTCGAAACGGGCGACGACAACTGCCGAGACTCGCCTATGTCAGAATCCTAGCCTCCCTTCTCTGGCAGTCCATGCAAAACCGCGGCCATTTTGTACGATCACGCAGCGACTCATGACCCGCTCCAAGAATTGAGGCGGCGGCAAATTCGCCTCGTGAAGTTATTACAGGCACTGCGTTGCTCACCCTGCCAAGGCCGATGTGGCCAATGATCTCGATCTTGCGCTCTGTGGCAGCCTGACGTCAGACAAGGCCCCGTACGTCGCCGCAGCCAGAGACTTCTTCTTCGTCCAAGCGTGATAGGTCCAGTCGCGGGCCTCGTCGATCCGACAACGGCGTGCCCGCGAACTCTTCGTACGCGGAAGAGCTTTCCATTCAATTGCCAATTCTGTCGGTTGTGCGGCCTCATCGGGTCCGAACGGTCGAGACGGTTGCTCTAGCTTTGAGCACGTTCCGACCCCATTCAGGACCCATCCGTGCATCATCTCTTGTCGCGCCGACCCTCCCGGCGTGCGTCCACTCGCCGATCACTTCGGCTCGAGACCTTTGAAGACCGACTCACTCCCGCCATCGCAACTTTCCAGCTCTCCAGCGACTGGGGCGCCGGCTTTGTCGGCACGATTCGGCTGGCCAACGATCAGCCGGCCCCCATTGATGGTTGGCGGCTCGAGTTCGATTTCCCCTACCAGATCACGCAGATCTGGAATGGCGTCATCGCGAGCCACGCCGGCGCCCATTACGTCATCGACGATGCCGGCTACAACCGCACGATCAACCCCGGTCAGGCGGCCGACTTCGGTTTCGTCGGGTCACCGGGCAATGTCACCAATTTCCCGGCAAATTACCTGTTGAACGGGGTGCCGCTGGCCGGCGGGACCGTGCCGAGCGTGTCCGTCGCGGATTTCTCCGTGACCGAAGCGGACACGACACCAGTCGTCGCCGGATTCGCCGTTAACTTGTCCGCCGCGTCGACGGCCCCGGTCATGGTCAACTACGCGACGAGCAGCGGACGGGCCAAGAGTGGCATCGACTTCCAGGCGGCGAGCGGAACGCTCACATTCCAGCCGGGCGAGACGAGCAAGACAATTCCGGTCAATGTCCTTGGCGACCTACTCAACGAATCCAATGAGACGTTTTACCTGACAATCGCAAATCCAATCGGCGCAACGCTCGGAACGGCTCGGGCCACCGGGACCATTGTGGATAACGATCCGCTGCCCGCGTTCAGCGTTTCCGACGTATCCGTCGTCGAACCCGATGGCAGCGCCATCGCCGCCGGGCCCCTGCACACGAGCGGGAACCAGATCCTGGACGCCCGCAACCGACCGGTCCGGCTATCCGGCGTCAACTGGTTCGGCATGGAGGGTACTAGCTACGCGCCGGGCGGTCTCTGGATCCGCGGCTATCGGGACATGATGGATCAAATGCGCGATCTCGGTTTCAACGTGATCCGACTGCCGTTCTCCAGCCAGCTCTTCGATGCGGGTAGCACGCCCAGCGGCATCAACTTCACGCTCAATCCGGACCTCCAGGGGCTCAATGGCCTGGGGATCATGGACCGCATCGTCAGCTACGCCGGCCAAATTGGTTTGCGCATCATCCTCGATCATCACCGATCGGAAGCAGGCAATGGCGCCGAAGGGAATGGCCTGTGGTATACGGGCGCGTATCCCGAAGCACGCTGGGTCGCCGACTGGCAGATGTTAGCCCAGCGCTATGCCGGCAATCCGACCGTGATTGCAGCCGACTTGCACAACGAGCCGCATGACTCCGCCAACTGGGGCGGCGGCGGGGCGACCGACTGGCGACTCGCCGCCGAACGCGCCGGCAACGCCATCCTCGCGGTGAACACCGACTGGCTCATCATCACGGAAGGCGTCCAGCAGGCCAGTTCCGGGTGGACCTGGTGGGGCGGCAACCTGTCGAACGCTGGCATGTACCCGGTGCGACTCGACGTGCCCGGCCGGCTCGTCTATTCGCCGCACGACTACCCGGCCTCGGTGTACCCGCAGCCGTGGTTCAGCGCGCCCGATTATCCACACAATTTGTACGCCGTGTGGGAGGCGAATTGGGGATACCTGTTCCGTCAGGGCACCGCGCCGATCCTGCTTGGTGAATTCGGCAGCAAATTGGAAACAACTTCCGACCAGCTTTGGGCGGACACGATCGTCAACTATCTCTCCGGCGACCTCGATGGCAATGGCACGAACGACCTGGGGCCGGGCCAACAGGGGGCAAGCTGGACGTGGTGGAGTTGGAACCCCAACTCGGGGGACACAGGCGGGATCCTTCAGGACGATTGGATTCACGTCCAACAGCCGAAGATCGACCGGTTGACCCCGGTTCAGTTCGGCGACGCCGCCCGACCGGCCCTGGCGACTTTCACCGTCACCCTGTCCGCACCGAGCGGTCGTACCGTCTGCGTCAACTACGCCACCGCCGATGGGACCGCAACCGCAGGGCTCGATTACCTGGCAACGTCCGGCACTCTGAAGTTCCTGCCCGGTCAGACGAGTAAGACCGTAAGCGTCCAGGTCCTGGCCGACGACATTACCGAATCGCCCGAATCGTTCTACCTGCGCCTGTCGAACCCGCGCTATGCCACGCTCGCCGATGCCGAGGGACTGGGCACAATCCGTGATGTGACAGACCCGCCGCCGCCCACGATTCATGCCGGCGATAAGCAAATCACCGAGGGAAACAGCGGCACTGCGACGATGGTATTCAAGGTCTGCCTGTCGACCCTCTCGACGCAGCCAGTGACGGTCCATTTCACAACGGCCGACGTCACGGCGCTGGCGGGTAGCGACTACGTGTCCGTGAGCGGGACGCTCACGTTCGCACCCGGCGTCATGACTCAGACGATCACGGTGCCGATCGTTGGCGACCTGATCGCGGAGAATCTGGAAACGTTCCAGATCGTCCTGTCGAACCCGACGAACGCAACGCTGGCAACCGACCACGCGACCGGGACGATAGTCGACAACGACTCGCCATTGCCGGCGGGTATCCAGGTTTCATTCAACGCGCGGTCCGACTGGGGGACAGGCTTCGTGGCCGACATGTCGATCACCAACAACCGGCCGGCCGATGTCGCCGGCTGGACCTTGGAATTCGACCTGAATCGGACCATCACCAACATTTGGAATGCCGAGATCGTGAGTCACGTCGGAACGCACTACGTGCTCCGCGCGGCACCTTGGAACCCGCGCATCGCGGCCCACGGCGGGCACGTTGACTTTGGCTTTCAGGGGGAGACTGGCAACATCGGGGCGGGACCAACCAACTACGTCTTCAATGGACTACCGCTTCCTTGATCCGTTGTAGTCGGAATTCAAGTCGCCCTTGGATGTCTTCCGGAAGCGGTGCGGATGGCCGAGATCGACGGCCCTGTCGACACTCGTGTGGCGGCCGTTCCGAGCGTGGTCTGCGTCCCTGCAGACCTTGGAGCACTTTTCCCTCCTGGCTAGAATCGAGCCATACTTGGTGATTGTTTCTGGCCGAAAGAAGATTCGCGCGCATGGAGTGATCGTGAGCCGGTCCATTTGTCGCCAAACTCTGCTCTCAAAGTGATTGATGAGGCGACGGCATCTGTCGTACCTTGCGAAAGTACTCGCTCTTGCCGCCATCTATCTCGGGGCAGCAAAGCTTGGGCTGAGCATGGCTTTCGTGGCCGAGCAGGTCACTCCAGTCTGGCCACCCACGGGCATCAGTATCGCCGCTATTCTGATCCTGGGTTACCGCGTCTGGCCGGGAATTGCGCTCGGAGCTTTTCTGGCCAATGCCACCGCCAATGAACCCATCGGGACGGCAATCGGAATCGCGGTCGGCAATACCCTCGAAGCCATTGTCGCTGTCTGGTTACTCAAGCAATTCGCCGATTTCGATCGCTCGTTATCGCGATTGAGAGACGTCCTCGCGTTCCTGTTGGTTACGGCGAGTGTGAGCACCGCTCTGTGTGCGACGATCGGCGTCAGCGGCCTCTGTCTCGGCGGAGTGCAGCCCTGGCGTGCCTTTGCGGACGTTTGGCTAGTGTGGTGGCTCGGGGACGCGACCGGGGCACTGCTCGTCGCTCCGACCATCCTGACCTGGGCCTCCATTTCCATTTCTTCAGGCTGGCAGCGCCGACTGCCCGAAATCATCGCGCTCGCCGGGGCATTATTGCTCGTGGGTCTGACCATTTTCGCGGCCCAACTTCCCTGGGTCACCACAGATCACCCACTGGAGTATGCCATATTTCCATTGGTCATCTGGGCAGCGCTCCGCTTCGGACAACGCGGCACCGCCGCGGTCACGCTCGCAGCCTCGGCCTTCGCAATTTGGGGAACGGTCAATGGTTCCGGCCCATTCAGCCGAGGAACGATCCACGAAAACCTCATTCTGTTACAGACGTTCCTTGCAGCGGTCACGGCTACGGCACTGCTCTTGGGTGCGGCTTTGGCCGAGCGAAACCGGGCAGATCGTCGCCGACTAATTGATCTGGGAATCACTCACATCCTTTCGGAGTCCGCATCGCTGGAGGAGGCAAGCCCAAAGATCTTGAAATCAATCTGCCAAGGTCTCGACTGGGATGTCGGAGAGATCTGGCGTGTGGACCGTGAGTTTCAACTGCTTCGCTACGTCGAGATTTGGAATCAACCGGACTGGCCTGTTCCACGATTCCTCGAAGTGAGTCAGCAGCTCACATTCGTCTCCGGGCTGGGACTGCCGGGGCGTGTCTGGATGCATGGGGAACCCGCATGGATTCCCGATGTCGCGATGGACGCGAATTTTCCCCGAGCGTCCGCCGCAGCCCGCGATGGCCTCCGCGGAGCGTTGGCATTTCCGATCCGCCTCGGAGATGAAGTCCTCGGAGTGATGGAGTTTTTCAGTCGAGAAGTCCAGCGGCCTGACCGACAGCTTCTTCAGGTTTTTGCCGGGATAGGTAGTCAGATAGGCCACTTCGTCCAGCGAAAGCGGGCAAATGAACAGCTACGGATCTCCGAACGGAACTTACGGCTGATCGCCGAGAACACTTCCGACGTCGTAATCGCATACGATCTTGGGCGCGAGCTACTCTACGTGAACCCAGCTTTCGAAGAGTTCACCGGTTACACGATCGCGGAATTGCGAAGCCGCAAATCCATCGATTATCTCCATCAGGACGACGCACCACGCATGCTGAAATTGATGGAGGGACTCTATGCAGGCGGGGCTTTCGACGGAGAGGAGTTCCGGATCGTCACGCGAGCGGGAGAAGTGAAGTGGTGCCTCAGCAGTTGGGGTCCATTGCTTGACTCCGACGGGACACGGATCGGGATTCAAGGTCGCGAGTGCGACATCTCCGCACGCAAACACGCCGAAGACGCGCTGCGCGAGGCAGATCGGCGGAAGGACGAGTTCCTCGCAATGTTGGCCCACGAGCTTCGTAACCCCCTCGCGCCGATTCGAAACGCGATACACGTTATCGGGCAAGCGGGAGCCAATTTAGCTACTCTTCAGAAACCTCAGGCAATCGCGGAACGACAAGTGCAGCACATGGCGCGTTTGTTGGACGATCTCCTCGATGTCTCTCGCATTAGTCGGGGTCGCATCGAGCTACGAAAGGAGATCGTGGACATGTCAACGATCATCAAACGTGCCGTCGAGGCCGTTCAGTTGCTGATCGAAGAAAAAGGCCACCAACTCACCGTCTCCCTACCGGATGGACCCCTTATCGTTGAGGCCGATGCCGCGCGCATGGAACAAGTGTTGACGAACCTCCTGAACAATGCTGCCAAATACACGGACTCGCGAGGAAGCATTTGGTTGACGGCTGCCCACGTCGATGATGCTGCCCGGCTTCACGTCCGCGTCACGGACAAGGATTCGGTTCGGCATTTCGGACTGTCGTTCAGCTCGCACTTGGCACAGGTGATCTTCCCTTTGAGCGTGACCGACGTGCGACAAGGACGATCCGGGCATTCAGGGCGCTCTGCAGAAACGCCACGAAGTCGTGCCAGGCCAGCGCGTCACGGGCTTTGAATGCACCATTGGGGTCGCGGACATCGATGCGATCGAGGCGACCGTCGTCGCAAACGGCGGCAAGATCATTCTGTCGAAGTGCGAGATCCCAACGGTCGGCTATCTCATCAAGATTCAGGATCCGGACGGCAACGTAGTGTGCGTGAAGCAGCCTGCGGCGAAACAGCCATAACGTTGACGAATGATGGGTTCCGAGCGACGTGGACGTTGAAACTCCTCCGCGTCCGGCGGAGTCCACGTCGAGCCGGTCAGCAAGCAGTACCCCCGCGCATTTCGCAATGGTGCGCCTTTGCTCGAACTGTCAAGAGGGGGCTGGAGGTTAATTGCGAAGCATCCAAGCGATCCGCCAACTAGCCGGCTGGCAGCCGCCATTTCTTCTCGACACCTTCTCGCTCAATGGCTTCGATTTGAAGGACCTTCATCTGAAGTCCCGAAGTACTCGTGTCAGAAAGGTTTGATTTCCAGAGTCGAACGGTCAGACTTGGTTTCGCGGTTTCATTGGACCGACACTTCGCGCAGTTGGAGGTCGCTCAAGAATTCACCCGCCGCGCCGATGTCGAAGACTTCGCCGCCGACGAGCTTTTTGAGCGGGAGAACCGTCGCGCCGATTTTGCAGGAACCAATCTGCTGCGCGACGAAGCCGAAGTGATCCGTGTTGTTGACCGAGGAGGGCGTGCCGAATGCCATGCCGCTGATCACGATCTTTGCGATGCTCGCCACGATTGCATTGCCGACGCCGATCTTGTCGTCGTCGCTGGTGCCAAACATCCCGTCCGTTCCTGCCGTCGCGCCGGCAACGAGATCACTCGCGACCCAATTGCCGCCGACGGTAACCGCGCCGATCTTGACCGCGCCGAAGTTCAGCCGACTGGCCAGCGTGGCGCCGGCAACGTCGGTCTTCACTTGCACCGCGCCGACGGCGCCGGTGAAAAGACTCGCGAGATTGCCGAACGGGGCCTGCGTGCTTGTGCCGAACAACCCCATCGAGTGCACTGCGACCGAAGCAATTCCTCCGGCAGCGATCCGCCCGAGGTCGCCCTTGATGCTCAATTTCGCGAGGTTGCGCCCGGTCGCATCGACGAAGCCGACATTCGCAAAGCCATCGCCGCCAAACACGTCGCGTTTCGCGGTGATCGTGACGCTGGCGCCATCGAATGACGGATCGCCGAGTGCGAGGAGTTGAAGCTGTTCGCTGGTGAAAAGACCGTTGAGTTCCAGGCCGAAGTTCGCCGGCGTTAGCACGCCTCTGGTCGTCTTCACCGTCACAAGATCGCCATCGAGGTCGTTGAAAGTCGCTGTTCGTCCGCCGGGCACAATCTTCAGCGAGGTAATCTGCGCCGCGTTGGAGAATTCCGATGTGTCGCCGGTCGTGGTGTTCGTCGCAGTGGCTGTGATGATGCGATCGGCGCCGAGCGGCCCGGCATCGAGCAAAGTGGACGTGTCCACATTTCCATTCGCGTCGCTCGTCACGTCGAGCGCGGTGATGAAGTGCTCGCCTTCGCCATTGCCCGAGTTGTTTCGGAAGACGTTCGAAAAGATCTCGATCCGCAACGGCGTGGCCGGCGTGGTCTGGAATTTCACGCTCACGAGCGCGGCCTGGTTGGCGGGGACGGCGGTGATGATCGGAAAGTTTTGCAACCCATTCGCGCCGGTATCCGCATCGCCCGCATCATTTGGATCGACGGCGTCGTTGTTCCCGAGATCAATGCCGAGACCGAGGTTTTGAAAAATCGAATTGCCTTCAATCGTGTTACGCGAACCGCTTTCGATCTCGACGCCGTTGCCGTTGTTAAAGGCAATGCGATTGCCCTCGCCCGTGTTCGTGCCGCCGATCTTGTTGTTGCTTGCGCCGAAGATCACCGCGATGCCATCGCCGAAGTTGCCGCCCAAGGTGAGCATGAGCTGAGTCGCGCCGAATGCATTCGGGCCAATGACATTTCCTTGAATCATGTTTCCGCTGGATTGGACCAGGATGCCGGCGGTACCGTTGCCAGAGATGACATTTCGTGCTGCGGGCGTGTTGCCGCCGATAAAGTCATTGTGCGAAAGGAGCAGCACGATTCCGCCGCCTTGATTCGACCCAACGCTGAGCCCGTCCGGATGGACCCCGATGAAGTTGCCCTCGATGTGGCAGGCGGAACTCTGCCCCGGTCCGGGCCCTGTCCCGAGAGCAGGATGCCGATGCCGTTGCTTCCGCCCGCACCGCTCTGTTTGAAGCCGGTGATCGCCAGTCCGCGAATCGTCGTCGCGTCGGCCAGCGACACGAGGCCATTGGTGCTGAGCGGCGCGGACGCGCCGTTGATTTCGATGAGGATGGTGGCGATCGTCCCGGTGTCGTTCAAGTTCGCTGCGGCCCCAGGCTGCGTGTAGCCATCAATGGTCAGCGGCTCGGTGAAGTTCGGCAAGGCGGCGGTCGGGCTGATCGTTTGAACTCCCGCGCCGGCGATGTTGAAATCGATTTCGTCGAGGCCCGGGTCACCCGCGGGCGCATCGCCCGTGACGGCGTTGGTGTTGGCGGCAATGATGGCTTCGCGTAGCGTCACGAACCCATCCGCGGCGACGGTGTCGCCGGTGCTCGTGACGGTGATGATTGCCAGTGCGATGCGGGGTTCGAGAAGTTCGATCGAGAGAGGGTGTGTTTTTTTCATCGGTTGACCGGGAGTTAGCATCTGGTCCGAGACCCAAAGTGGATCGAATGCCTCGGCTCGAGTGGCACATCGCCCCACGCCATTCTCATCGATACTGACGTGGAAAGCGACTGCGTCTATATCACTGTAAAGGTCCGCTCAAAGCCGCAGACCTCGCCTTCATCGACAGCATCCACGCCTCTTTACTTCAACTTTGCTGAGTCCTTCACTTCCATTGCGACGAGCGTCTGCGCGACTTCGGCCCAGAACATTTGCCACGATTTCTGCTCCGCCGCTGGCAATTCGGCCAGCGCCTCCGGGCGGCGGACACCTTCATAATCAACGTCCTGCTGCCATTGCTTCAACGTTTTTCGCACGAGCACAACTGCCGACGTGCCATCCTTGTTCAACCGCACACGCCACGCCGCCAAATCGGCGCGCAGCCATTCGAGAGCTTGTTGGCGCAGGTGAACTCGCTCCGATTCCTCTAACTTGTCGGCATCCTTCCCCCGGCCACAGCCAGCGAGCGCAGCGGCGCACGCGGCGTTGCTGCGCCCGTTGGTGCCGAGGTCGGCCGCCAGCTTCGGCTCGGCCGCGAAGGCCTCCGCATACAGACGAGCCGCGGCGACATTGAGTTGTTTAGATGGGAATTGGCACACCAATGCCAATTCGATTTGCTCGGCGGCATCGGACGGCCGGCGCGCCGTATTCAACGATGTCGAAAAGAAATCGGCATCGAGCTTGACCCGTCGCTCGGCCTTTCGCACCCACTCCGCCGATGGATAAGGCCATTGGGCGCCACCTTGCGTTCCCAACTGGTGGCCCGTTTGAAATTCCGCAAGCGCCTCTGCGAGTCGCCCTTGGCTCTGGAATGCCATACCAAGGTTGCAATGCGCCTCGGCATGATCGGGCTTAAGCTGAATAGTTGTTTGGAAGCAGCGGACGGCCCCTTCGAAATCGAGATTGGCAAGTAGAGCGTTGCCCAGGAAAAAATGCGACAAAACGTATTTCGAGTCGAAGTGGATGGCGGCCCGATAGCAGCGGATCGCTTCCTCGATATCGCCACTATACATCATGGCCATCCCAAGATTGTGGTGCGCGGAGACAAGATCCGGCTTAATGCTTATTGCCTTCTTGAAACACTCGATGCCTCGCGAATAGTCCTTTTTCTGTTCGCACAATAGATGACCGACTTTGTTGTGTAAGTCCGCGGACGCCGAATCGATTCCCAGGGCAGCCCGATAGTGAGTGATGGCGTTGTCGAAGTCTTTCCTGAACTCGTGGCATCGACCGAGGCTTGTATGAGACTTCGCGTCATTTGGATTCAAAGCGATCAGCGTCTCGAAGCAGGCAATCGCACCCTCGTAGTCCTTCTTGTGATCGCACAGCAGTTGGCCCAGAGAGGCATTTGCCTTGATGTCTTTATGATCGATCCTGAGAGCGGCCTGATAGGAGTGGATCGCACCCTCATAGTCTTTCGCGGCTTGTTGGGACACCGCGAGGTTGAAATCTGCTTTGGCATTGTTGGGTCTCAGCTTGACGACCGCTTGCGCCAACGCGATCGCCCGGTCGTACTCCTTCCTGTCGTTATGAAACAGAGCACCCATCATTGTGAGCGCGGGCACGAAGTTGGGGTCGATCTTGAGGGCCGCCTGGTAGCAAGCAAGGGCCCCTTCGATGTCCTTCTTCGCGTACAAAGCTAGGCCGAGGTCGTGTTGGGCACTGGCGTCGTTGGGTTTCAAGTCGACGACAATCTTGTAGCGCGCGGCGGCCGCATCGTAGTCTTTCTTTTCTAGAAGCAGCAGGCGACCAAGATGGGCATGCGCAAGGACAGACTTGGGGTCGAGCCGGATCGCCGCCTCGTAGCATTTGATAGCTCCCACGATGTCGCCCTTCCCAGTCAAGGCGTTACCGAGGCCGACCTGAGCCCCGGCGTAGTTCGGCTTGATTTCGAGCGCCTTGGTATAATCGCCAACCGCCTCGTCGTAACGTTTTGAGGCAAGATAACAGTTGCCACGATTGCCCCAGATCCAGTCCTTGTCCGGCTCCAGCTCGATCGCTTTCGACCAATCGGCGATCGCCTTGTCCCATTCCTTCAGCTCGTAGAAGACGTTGGCGCGATGGTGCCACGCAGGCACGAGATTGGGATTCCGATCGATGACGTACGAGCAATCGACCAGCGCCTTGTCGTGCCGACCCAACTTGATGTAGGCCAGCCCGCGATTCCACCAGGCATACCAGTGGTCGGGTTTGATGGCAATCGCTTGGGAACTGAGGACTATAGCTTCCTCATACGAGCCCTTGCGGCGCAGTGCTTCAGCGACCTGATTCATCATGAACGGATTACCGGGACGAAGCGCCAGTGCGGCGGTGTAATAGCGCACGGCGTCGTCCCATTGGGAAGGATCGCCATCCCAAAGGCAGGTGACTCCGAGGGCGTCGTTGATCCACAGATCACCGGGATATTCGCTATGCGCCCGGCGCAATAGCTCAAGGCACTGGTCACGCGAGCCCATACGGCTGAGTGCATAGCTCATTAACAACAAGGTCCCTGGCGACAACTGGCGAACGTTTGCGGCAGTCGCAAGATCTTTCAAAGCCTGGCGATTATCCGTTCGCAAACTCTCCCGAACGCGATTTCGCGTTGGATCCGGATCCGCCGCTTCGGCGACTTGCAGAATCTGCTTCCAGTTCGGTTGTTGCTCGTTTTTCGCGCGGCGACGCATATCGGACCAGAATTCCAGAGCTTGTGCCAACTCGCGAGCGATGCTGCGTGAACGAACGCGTTCCGCCGCTGTCGCGATGGGCAGACTTGCTACGTCGATGCCATATTCTGCAAAGGCTCGAGCGTATTCGCCGTCCTGCTCACGGCCCAGCCAAAACTCATGCTGTTTGGGCTGGCTGTAGATTTCCTCGAGCCGCTGGGCCATCGTTAGGTCTTTGCGCAATTCGATAAGTCGTTGCGGATGTGGCTTGTGACCGGCCGTTTCCAGTAGCTGGTCGGTCCGATGAATGATCGTCACGGCCGCGGGCCATTTTCCACTTTCGATCAACGTCCCGGCTTCATCGAGCGAACGCTGGACTTCGTCGTCGAGCATCGCCGTCCGAGCCGCCTGGTCGCGTGCAACCCAGCCAACGCTCCCAGCGACGACGGCCACGATCAATACAAACGCCGCGGCGAATACGCCGGCCATCGCGAGTCCACGACGATTCCGTCGCGCGTACTTGCGAAAGCGATACGCCGCCGACGGCGGGCACGCCTGCACCGGTTCGTCTGTTAAGTAGCGCTGCAGATCGGCTGCGAAACCGTTGGCCGTTTCGTAGCGGCGGTTGCGGTCCTTGTCGAGTGCTCGCATCACGATCCAGTCCAACTCGCCACGCACCAGCTTGGTCAGCTTCGTTGGCGCGGTCTGACGCTGCGCCGAGATCGACGGCATCGCCTCCGTCGATTCCGACAGCCGCGTGCTCGGCTTTGGTGGTTCTTCTTCCCGGATGATGCGGCGAATCTCGTCGTATGCTGCTTTCTTGAACCGATCCTTGTTGAAGGGAGTTGAGCCCGTCAACAGTTCGTAGAGCAGCACGCCCAGCGAGTAGATGTCGCTGCGCGTGTCCACGTCCAGGCCGCTCTGCCCTGCTTGCTCCGGTGACATGTAAAGCGGCGTGCCAATCATCTGTGCGAAACCAGTGAACAGGGTCCTCTCCGTCAATTCCTGCCCAAGCGCCTTGGCCACTCCGAAGTCGATAACCTTGACCACAGGCGTCGTGTCATGAACCGTCACAAGCACGTTCGATGGCTTCAGGTCGCGATGGACGATGCCCTTGTGGTGGGCATGTTGCACCGCCTGACAAACAGTCACGAAGAGTTCAAGTCGCTGTCGAGGAGCTAGGTGGTTCTGGTCGCAGAATTCTGTGATCGGCACCCCCTTAACCAGTTCCATGACGAAGTAGGGCCGGCCTGAAGCTGTTGCTCCCCCGTCGAACACCCTGGCAATGTTTGGATGGTCCATGATCGCCAGCGCCTGCCGCTCGGCCTCGAATCGGCCGACCACCTGCCGCGTGTCCATGCCTGGCTTCAAGATCTTGAGTGCTACCTTTCGGCGAATGGGCCGGGATTGTTCGGCCATGTAAACGACGCCGAAGCCGCCCTCGCCGATCTGCTCCAACAACTGGATACTTCTTTTGCCCCTGCGAGTGACGGGCCGGAGCCTGTCGCCAATTAAAACGAGATCGCGGGATTGCTCCCGGTCTCAACGTGGAAGTTTCAGGGAAGTGTGTACCTTCCCAACCACGATGCGGGATCAGGACGG
>DATANR010000196.1:0-4127 GCA_036266155.1 Gemmataceae bacterium
AGCTTTAGCTCGACCGCCGGAAACCGAATATCCCATTGCCGCCGACTCCGTAGGAGTCGCAGAACGTGACGACTCCAAGACATCAGTTGTCTGCAAAGCCAGCGTTCTACGACCCCGTTGGGCAACGCCGTGAAGGATTTCACGCCCGAGTTTACCCGGTTTTGCCCCGAAGGGGCCGGGCAGGATAGAATCGGGATCGAGTTAATTCGCTGAGCATCCTGAAAGGATGCGGCCGAGCGGCCGCACGCCTTCAGCGTGCACATGCTCGTTGCGCGCCACATTGCCCAGGGCGCTGCCCTGGGCTGTCCTGCCGAGCCCCTTCGGGGCGAAATGCATGTCAGAATCCTTCACAGCGTTGCCCGTTGGGGTCGGTTGGCATGCGGATATCGCCTTCCGGTGGTCGAGCTGCCGCTCGACCACCGGCTATTTTCTGCGATCCCTCCGGGATCGGAAAGAACGAAGCCCGGTCGCGTTCAGCGCGCTGTGTCTTCAAAAAGGGGGGCTTCTTCACCCTCCAAACCGCCGCTGACACCTCCATTGACAGGGCTTCTGGCGCTAGAATTGAAAAGACGGATTTGCGCCGCAAATTACGTCCTGATAACACAATACGGCAGTTTCTTGATTCTAAGATGGCCAACCCCGGTGTATGTGTTGGCCATCTCTGGTTGGCCATCTCTCAAATGTCTTGAAACGAATTTTGTCCGCTTTTCATTTCACTCTCGCTGTCCGGGGTGTGAGCGGGATCAAAACGATCCGCCGACAAACCAAAACAAGCGAACCGGAGACGATCATGGCCGCCAAGTTCACCTCGAAGCTGACCCTCCACGGCATGGAAGAGCGAGCCGTTCCCGCCTCGATGGCCAACGGCATCCTCTATATCACTGGCACGCCTTTCGACGACGTCGTCGACGTGCGGCACGTGACCGTGAACGACACCAATATGATCCAGGTCACCGAGAATGGGGCCGTCGAGCAGTTCAAGGCCTCGACCGTTCACCTGATCAAGTTCTGGGGCCTTGACGGCGACGATTCGTTCACGGCCAGCACCATGCGGGACATCGTGGCGGTCGGCGGCAGCGGCAACGACACGATCGTGACCAGCGGCGGCAACGATCACCTCTACGGCGGCAACGGTCGCGACGTGCTCAAGGGCGGGGCCGGCAACGATCATATCTGGGGCGGCGACGGTGGCGATCGAATCATCGGTGGGGCCGGCAACGATTGGCTGTATGGCGAGAAAGGCAACGACGTGCTCGACGGTTGCGACGGCAACGACAAGCTCTGGGGCGGGGCCGGCTTGGACGTCGAATGGGGTGGGGCCGGCAACGACGAATTCCACGGCGCCAAGAACAACGTCGGATTGCTCAGTGCTCCGGTCACGACACCGAGCGGCACCGCTTACAACTACGGCATCCAGGACGCCAACACGCTGCCCGGCGACCATGACAAGGTTTGGAGTTGAGGTTTACTGACCCGTCGCCCAGCCCCCTCGCCTAAAGCGGGAGGGGGCTTTTGCTTTCTCTCCCAAAGGCGGCGGGTGTTCATATCGATTGCCCGAACCGCGTGTTGAACTTCGTGCGGTCAGTGGCGTCGATGTCCCCGTCGTGGTCGAAGTCGAAGGTCGCCAATGATGGCGCGTTGGTCTGACCGTAGGCCGCATTGAAAGCGGATTGATCGGCCGCATCCACGTCGCGGTCGCCATCCGAGTCGCCGAACAGACGATGGAAGGACGTGACCGAGTCGGCCGCCATGACGGTGGAATGGAAATCCGCCCGATGCACTTTCGTCTTGATCACCTTCAACGTCCACAACCCGTCGGTCAGCGAGCCGCCATAAGTCCCGGTGCTCGTGAACGTCAGTACAACTTGCGTCACGCCATTCACCGTCGTGACGGTCTTCTTCAAGCCCGCGATGGTGCCGTTCGAGCGCTTCACCTGGAATGCGCCCGAATCGACCGTCACGAGCGTGTCGAACGTGATGGTGAGTGATCGCACCATCGACCGCTGCGCCGAGCCATCATTGATGCTCACGGATCGCACCTGCGGCGGCGGCGCGACAAGCAGGTTCACGGTCGCCAGGGCCGAACTGGCGGCCTTGTCGTTCGCCCGGTAGGTGAACGTGTCGGACCCCGAATATCCGGCCGCCGGCGTGTAGGTGAACGAGCCGTTCGCGTTGAGCGTGAGACTGCCGTGCGCTGGGCCGGCGCCGAGGATGGCGGTGAGCGCGTCGCCGTCAGCGTCCGTGTCGTTGGCGAGGAGGCCGGCGGCGACAACCGTCAGCGTCTGGCTCATGCCCGCCGTGTAGGAATCATCTATCGCGGCCGGCGCTTGGTCGGTAACGGATAGTGTTACCGTCGCCGGACTGCTCGCCACGCCTGCATCGTTCGCGGTGTAGGCGAACGAATCGCTTCCGCTGTATCCCGCCGTCGGCTTGTAGGTGAACGACCCGTTCGTGTTCAACGTCAGGGTTCCGTGTGCCGGGCCGTTGCCAAGAACTGCCGTCAACGGATGGCCCGACGGGTTCGATGCGTCGTTGCTCAAGACGCCGAGCGCGGCCGAGATGGTCAACGTGTGGTCGTGGAGAATCGAAAACGCGTCGGCGTTGGCGGTCGGTGCTGAGGGCGGTGTGCCGCCGAACGTGAAGTGGTCGGCCGCGCTGGTCGCGGAAGTCCCGTAGCCGAAGAACTCCATGACGCCGTCGGTATTGAGTCGATCCGTGCCCGATTGCACTTGAACGTCGACCATGCCGGCCGCGTGTGCCGGCGCCACGGCCACGACCTGGGTGTCCGACACGATCGTGATTGACGAGGCTTCGACGTTTCCGAACAGGACATGCAATTGCCCGCCCGCGCCGCCGAAGTTGCGGCCGGTGATCGTGACCGACGCGCCCGTGTTACCGGTCGAGGTGCTCAATCCCGTCACCGCCGGCGTCAAATCAATCACTTCGAAATCAGTCGCCTTGATCGCTTGAACTTGCAGCACCGAGTCCATGGTCCACTTGTCCGACGGCATGCCCGTGAAGTACATGTCCGAGCCGTTGTCGGCGACGATCATGCCATAAGTCTTCATCGCCGTCGCGATCGCCTGAGCCTCGGGCGACCAGGTCGTCGGGATCACGAAACTCGCCTTCAATCGGAAGCGGTCGCCCATCCGCGGCAAGGTCGACGTGTTCGGCCCGCCCGTGTGATGGGAGGCTGGGTAGATAAAGCTGCTCGCGGTGCTGGCCACCGTCATGCGGATGGCGTGATCGATGACACCGACGCCGCCAGTCGAAGCTGGATTGGCCTCGTCGGGTCGCACCAGGCCGGGGAAGATGGGTAAGCCGGCCGCGTCCGCCGACGTCGCGCCGATCGTGCGGAAGCTATTCACGTTCATGTCCCAGACGGAAATTTGATACGCGCCCCATTGCGTCGTGTTCGGCTTCGTGCCGCCGTAGGGAAAGGCGGTTTCGCTCGGGCGAATCGCTTGATACAGCTCATAAAGGACGTTCGCGTCCTTGTCATAGACGAGCAAGTGCGAGTCGCCGCGGTCGGCCGGTGTCGACGGGCCGTTAAAGAAATCGCCTTCGATGACGGCGTTCGCGGGGATCGGCACTTGAACGATATCGCTCTCGTCTGGATAGCCTTCGGGTGGAAAATAGATCGTGTATTTCGGGGTCGTGTGCGTCGCGACGTTGATGGGGATGCCGTAGAGGTTCTGATCGAGCGGGCTGCCGAAATCGGCGTGAAGCTTGGGTGCGGTGCCGTTATGGCGATTGACGATCGTGTTGATGATCGAAGTCGAATTGCTTGCGACCGGGGCGCCGGCGATGACCTGATTCCACGGGTTGTCGAGCGGGAACAGTTGGTTGCCCTGATAGGTCGGTACGATTCGCGCGTCCAATTCCTCGAGCATCCAGCGCCGGCGCATTGTCAACCCTCCACCGAAAGACATGTGTGGAATCGTGACGGGCTGGGCAAGAGCGATGTGGGGGTACGAGCAAATTAGCTCACAAAACGCGAGCAAGTCAACGGTCGGCGGGCTATTGTGCGAAGTGATGCCACGACAGAAATGGCGGCAGATTGGAATTGCGATGGGACAGAGAATTGGATCAGGCGAGCGTCGAGGCGTAAGCCCGACGTGTTTGAC
>DATANR010000197.1:0-3067 GCA_036266155.1 Gemmataceae bacterium
CCGTCCTGATCCCGCATCGTGGTTGGGAAGGTACACACTTCCCTGAAACTTCCACGTTGAGACCGGGAGCAATCCCGCGATCTCGTTTTAATTGGCGACAGGCTCCGGCCCGTCACTCGCAGGGGCAAAAGAAGTATCCAGGCGAAGGGATGGACGCTCCACCTACGTATCCCAGCCACTATTCCCGTTTTTTTGACATCGTGCGCGAATGGGAGGTGCCCGAAAACAACTCGCTTGTCGCCGCATGGGATTTGATGCCGAACCCACAGCGGGACCAAATCGAGGTCGAGTACACGAGACGTGTATTCGATTTGTTCAACGAGGCCTACGAAACGCTGTTGATCATGCTGACCGGCTTGTACGCCGCGCCGAACCAGAACCCGACCGGATATCCGTATCTGGCCCCCGCGCTCGGGATGGAGGCATTCGCGCCGTACATGACGATGGTCGTTCGCTCGCTGGCCGAAGTGCTGGTGCAGTTGCGCGCCACCGATGGCCAGCACGGAAAGGCAACGCGGGCCGGACCGGGGTTCGAGATCGGTCCGCAGCTAAACGCAGATCTGCGGCAGCCATATTCTGACGGCCAGCACGGGTTGGCGGGTAAGAACCTGAAACCGATCTTCGCCGACATCGACGAGATCACCCGGCGGGTCGAAACGTTCAGCGCAAACCTCCTGAGTCTGATTGAATCTCCCGAGAAAGCACCCGTTGTCGAGCCTGAGTTGGCGGATTGGGTCTATGAGCGGCTGCGGTTCATCCAGACGAATTCCGGGCGAATTGCTGTGAATCTTCGACGCATCTATCAACAGAACGTATTCTCCGCGCTGCGAACGGTTGGCTACTAACGACGAGGTCCAACGTGAGCGTAGCTTCGACTCCGTCAGGAGGTACGGCGGCCAAGCAGGTCGCCCGCTACTTGACGCTCGGTTTCGGCGGCTATTTCATGTGCCGCATTGCCACGGATCCCGATCCCAGCGACGATCCGTACGGAACCAGCGGCTACACGATGGCGCTGGCACACGAACCAGTTCTCGACCAAGTCATCCGCTTGCAATACGACTCGTCGGCAGCCCCGCTACGGAGTAACCCGTTGCCGAATCTTCGCAAGCGCGTGCAGGAGGGGGTCACTGTCAGGTCGGTGAGCTTCGATGGTGTGCCCGATGCCGCGCGAACAAAGGTGCTCGTCGGGGCTCGCGTGGCCTTGCTGGGGAGTCCACGCTTCGTCAGTACGAACAATACGGTTGGATCTGACGATACTATGGCCTTTGTCGTCGAACCCTTCCACCTGAGCATTACGCACGATGCCCTCCATGACGGCCAGAAGGTGCCAATTCGGATCGCGGCGGAGGATTATTTGATACCCGGCAATCCGACGGTCGCTGCCGTCGAGATTCCAAACCCCGCCGTTTATGCGTCCCGCCTCTCGGTGTTCGCGCCCCAGCCTTCGGCCGCTGCGAACCAGGCGATCGGCGTTTTCGACGAGTACGGGTATTTCCGGGATCGGCTCCGCTGGCTAAGGGAACAGATCGCAAGCGATCAAACGAGCCCCGACGCGAAGCAAGCCTACCGGTCCCGCGTATTCCAGATTGAAGAGTGGGGCGACCGAGTGATCAATAAGCTGGGGTTCCAGGCAGTCTGGTCGCACGGAACGAATGGCCCGCAGAAGTTTGACGTCGACCCGCCACCGGTGGCCGATAAACTGCTCGGCGGTCGCGTGATCACAGATCAGCCCTGGACTGTCGATTATTGGTTTGGCGGATGGGATGGCGATCTCTTGGTGGGCTACATGGCGGGATCGCTCAACATCCCCTTCGTGCCGGGTTGATTCCCTAATATTACCGCGTTGGTTACGGTGGCTACGCTTCGATCAAATAATAACTGCGGCGTTGGCTCTTTCACCAACGTGCACCAAGATCGATGTGAAGCGTGCTATTGCCACTTGTCCAAAATGAAGGAATGGGTCACATGTTGCCTAACCGCATTAGGCAACAGCAACATTCGATAGAGTGTCAGGCGCGGATCCGCTTTCTTGCGGAATAGTCAAATTGAAGTTGTGATTTCAAGTTGGCAGTCAAATGGAAATCCGTTCCACGATATTCCGCGTGACCTTGCGTTGCCGTCCGTCATACAGCTTGGTTGTCCGCGCGCTCGCATGGCCGGCAAGATTTTGCACGTCTTCCATCTTCATG
Organism: Gemmataceae bacterium; assembly: GCA_036266155.1. GTDB lineage: Bacteria > Planctomycetota > Planctomycetia > Gemmatales > Gemmataceae > SIAJ01. Next base: position 2,190 of record DATANR010000197.1, read on the forward strand.
TCGTTCGAGAGCAAGTCTGTAATCGTGGCCACGCGAATGCTGTGCGGGCTCAAAGCGGTTGGCAGTCCGGCTCCTTCGAGTCGCCGCTTGGCCATTCGCCAAATGTAGACTGCGGTAAGCGGCTTTCGGTCAGCGTTCCCTTGCGGCCGCGAACGGTGCGAAAGAGTGGCGATTTCTTGCTGGCATCATTGAGGCTGCTGAGCTGAAGATAGCGCAACAACTTGGAGACGACTTCAGCGTGGTTTACGGCCGAAACGACGCGACCGATCGGACTTTCATCACATGCTCAGCGTTCGGTTCCCGTCGCGCTACCGCAAGGATCGCGGAGGCATCAAGAACCACGCTATTCATGACGTGCGGAATCCTCGCGTTCGGCAATCAGCTCATCGGCGAGGCTGGTGCCGTTCGGCATCTGCTTCGCCAGGAGCGATTGGAATCGTTGAATCGTGCGCTCGATGGACCCCAGTGGCGTGCTCGCCTTCCACCCGGACGATGACCGTGTCGCCGATATCGAGGCGGAGTTGCTGACAAACTTCGGTGGGGAGGACGATGCGTCGACCATCACCAATGCGCAAATGGAAGTGAGTTGGGCTCATGGGGCGACTCGAATTGTCGGTTCACCATTGATTAAGCCCCAACTCCGGTGCAATGTCAAGGAACTTGATCTGGAGTTCACCCAGTGTGAATTGTGTTGACAGCTGAAACGAAAACGCCTCCACTCTTGGGTGTGACGCACCAGGAGGGAGGCGGGAGCCATGGCGGGCACGTCCCTAACCAAGGCGATCCGGAGGCGACTGTACTCGTTTGCCGCTCGGATTGCCAAGCCTTTTTCGGATTCGCGGCGGCGGCGCTTCCTGATCGACATGCTCGCGGGGTTG
>DATANR010000198.1:0-6453 GCA_036266155.1 Gemmataceae bacterium
TCGGCAATCGAGCGCCTGATTCGTGCAGATTTGCACGGCTTCGCGGGCAACCAGCAGGGCTTGGTGCGCGCGGGCGGTCCAGGCGATGAACTCGGGCCAATCGCCATTGAGTTCGATGCAGCGGCGGTGTAACAACGCTTGAGCTCGGCCGGGGATCCAACGCATCCCGGCGCAGTCCAGGCGTTCGCCGACCACGTGCCGGACCGCTCCTTCCACCTGCCGACGCAACGCACGATTGGCTTCCTGAGCCGTATGAAACACGTCCAAACCGTGTTGAAGCGGCGGCTGGCCGTCCACGCCTCCCCGTCCGTGGTCAAATGTGAAGGTTCGTACCCCCATTCGATACCGGCAACGGTCCCCCTTGCAGCGCCAAGTGTCAAACACTTCCGCTCCAACTCCGCCGAATGCGACAGTGCCCCAAAATACTAGCGACAGGAACCCCCAGATTTGACCGGCCAACGACGGCGCACACGACTTTGTCGCAACGAAATGCAACCTATCGCGGCGTGCCGGAGCATAAACCAGAATGGTCCCCACATGCCTCTGCCAAATTCGACCCCGGACGAGCGGCTTAACCGATTGGTCGGGATATTGCCAAGCCTCAAACCGGGCCAACTGCTGATCGTCGAGCGGATCGTTGATATTTTCTCCGGCTATCACTCAAGACCCAGGTGGACAAGGGCATCAAGGCCGACAAGATTTACATCTCCAAATTCATCGAATTGGGTAGCGGGGAATGGACAGATCAGCCCGTCCAGCTCGAGGGGCTCCGCGATCAGTTCCTCGACCACCTGAGGAAGTACGATCATGTCTTCACCCTGCGGACGCTCCGCAAGCCGCCGCCAAGCTACTTCTACGAGCTGGTCGAAATCCCGAAGGAAGTCTTATTGTTGGCCCGAGAGAGACGGTTCGAGATGAGGCTGAACAGTAAGCAGATGCCCAAGCCAGGCTATTGCTATTTAACCGATCGTGGGGTTGAAGTGTTCCAGCTCTATTTCGACGGCGGAACCGAACGAAAACTACAGGTCAAGCACCTCAAGAAATCCCGTTGCCGAGTTCATGCAACGTGGGAGTTTGACATAGAGTCGAAAGGGCTGGAAGAAACAGATCCGACGTGACAGCGGCAACCCGCTTTTTTGCCATTCGCACGAAATCTTCCTTCAGTTCCACCCCTAGACACTTCCGACCTGTCTGGAGGGCAACAGCAGCCACGGTGCCCGAGCCCAGGAACGGGTCGAGTACAAACCCGCCAGCCGGCGAACCGGCTAGGATGCAGGGCTGCACCAAAGCGCGGGGAAACACTGCGAAGTGAGCGTCCTTGTACGGCTCGGTGTTGATCGCCCATACGCTCCGCTTATTCTTGTAACCCTTCCCATCCTTCGTCGGCTCCTTGATCGCTTCTCGGTCGAAGTAGTAGTCCTCGCTCTTGGAGAACATGAACAGGTATTCGTGGGCCTGAGTCACTCGGTCGCGGACGCTCTCGGGCTGACAGTTCGGCTTGTACCAGATAATGTCCGAACGCAGGTACCAACCGTCGAGTTGACATGCCATCGCGAGCATCCACGCGATGCCGATCAGGTCTTTCGGCTTAAGACCTTCTGGAGTGTCCGGTCGGTAGGACATGAACCGACCCTTGTTTTTTTCGTCGGAGTCCCGCCAAGCCCGGCCGCCAGATGTGTAGGTGTTGGCAATGTTCAGCCAGAAGGTTCCGTCGTCGCGGAGCACCCGCCTGACCTCGCGGAAAACTGCCACAAGGTCGGTGATGTAGTCGGTCACTTTGGCTTCGGCACCAATTTGGCCTTCGTAACCATAATCTCTCATTCCCCAGAAAGGGGGCGAGGTGACGCAGGTGTGGAAAACACCGTCCGGGATGACCTTCAGTTCCTCGCGGACATCTCCCCGGATGATGCGGACCCCCGCCGTGTCAAACGAGTCGTGGAACTCACGCGTGGGCTCTGCAACCACCGAGGTCGGCTTGTCGGTCGTTCGCTTCCTCGCCACCTGTCGTACTCCCGAAACTAACGGAAGAAGAGAAGGTTGGATGATAACGCTTATTTGGCCGAAAGCCCATGTCGGTAAATCGGCACTCGTAATAAGCCGAGAGTTGGGACTGCGGATACTCGGATCATGTCGAGGGCCGGGAACTCTTTCAGGATACGGCTGCTAGGTTCCCCGGCAGCGTCGACGGGCCGTGGAAGCGTTACCTCCACGAAGCGAACGAGAAGGGCATCGGCGCCATGCGTTATCCGCGCATCGTTGCCAAAGATGCCGCGAGCGCGGCCCAGCTCAAGAAGCGGACGCTGACGAACCTGGACAACGAACGCCCGCCGGGCTGGCCGACGCCCACCAGCGGTTCGACGCGGCGGTATTCGCGGCGTATGGGTGGCCGAGCGATTTGACGACGTGTTGGGGCGGTTGCTGGCGTTGAACCTGGAGTGGGCGGGACGTGGTTGATCGGTGCTCGAATGTCGCCCCGTTAGGGCTTAAAGAATCCATAGGTCGCACTGGTCTCCGGGGGCGTAAGCCCCTATGTCGACGGCCTCGCCACGGTCGCGCCTAGTGACCCGGCGATGTACGACGAGATCGGCCGACGGATCGCCTTCGAGGCGTACGGAAGCCGGTTCCGCGAGTCGGCGGATTGACTATTGGTTGCTAGGTGTCGTGTGAAAACTGGTTACTTCAATGGGCTGCAAAGTGCCATTCGTCGATGCGGCCGAAGCTGTCAACGCCTCCGTTGACCGTGCTGGACTTCGTGCTATCCGTGCGATCCACAAGTTGGCATAATGGTGATGACTCTCCACCCCACCCCGCCCTTGCTCTCCCCTCGGAATTCCCTCCCATGACGGCCCTCCGCTTCGCGTTGGCTCCGTTTCTCTTGTTGCCGTTCAACGCTCGTTGCCAGACCGCGCAACCGCTCATGCCAGCAGGGAAGCCTGCGGTTCCGTCATTCACATTGCTGACTAAACACTGTCAGGAGTGCCACTCGGGCTCAAAGCCGAAAGGGGATTTCGTCCTGGATAAATTAACCGCCGACTTCGACGATACGGCGAACCGCGAACGCTGGCTCGCGGTGTTGAAGCGCATCCGGGCGGGCGAGATGCCGCCGAAGGCGAAACCGCGACCCGAGGCGAAGGACATTCAGGCGCTCGCCGAGTGGATCGAAGCGAAGGACGGGGCGGCTCGGCTCGCGCATGGCCGCACCGTTCTGCGCCGCCTTAACCGCATCGAATATCAGAACACCCTCCGCGATCTCCTTGGCATCGACGTCGATTTTCAGGAGATGCTCCCCGCCGATTCGTCCGCGAATGGCTTTGACAACAGCGGTGAGGCGCTGCACGTCTCCTCGTTCCTCATGGACAAGTATTTGGAGGCCGCCGACACGGCGCTCGGCCTCGCCATCGCCAACGGCCCGCAGCCGCCGGCCACCAAGAAACGCTACAGCCTCAAGGATCAGCACGGAGTGAAGTCATCAACCGAGAGCGTCTACCGCATCCAGGACGACACCGTCACACTCTTCAGTTCCTCGGCATGGAATGCGGTTCACATCTACCAGTTCTACCCGCCGGACCGCGGCCGATATCGTTTTCGCATCTCAGCGTCCGCGGTGCAGAGTTCCAACAAACCGGTCACGTATTGCGTCTCCGTGGCGGGTAAGCGCGCGGCCGGCAAGAGCGGACTCATCGGCTACTTCGACGCCCCCGCCGAGAAGCCCAACATCCTTGAGTTCGTCGAGTTCATGGAGCCGCGCACGACAATCCACATCCTTCCTTATGGGCTGACGAACGCACAAACCGTGACCAAGATCGGCGCCGAGAAGTGGGAAGGACCGGGGTTGGCGGTGCAGTATGTCGAGATCGAAGGTCCGCTGCACGACACGTGGCCTCCAGTGAGCCATCGCCGCATCTTCGGCGAACTGGAGCAGAAGCCGTCGCCGATTTACAACAACAGCAAGCGCGTGGAGGTGGTCTCGAAAGATCGCGAGGCCGACGCCGAGAAGATTCTGCGTGACTTCGCTCGCCGAGCCTTCCGCCGCCGCGTCACTGATGCCGACCTGCAGCCATTTCTCAGTTTGGTGAAGGCGAAGCTCGCCGCAAAACAGTCCTTCGAGAAGGCGGTGCGGGTCGGACTCACCGCGATCCTGGTAGCGCCCGATTTCCTGTTCCTCCGCGAGAAACCTGGCAAGCTGGACGATTTCGCGCTGGCGTCGCGACTGTCGTACTTTCTCTGGAGCACGATGCCGGATGCGGAGTTGCTGACGCTCGCCGAGCAGGGGGAGCTCGCACAACCCGAGACCCTGCGCGGGCAGGTCGAGCGGATGCTGAAGGACCCGAAAGCCGCGGCATTCACCGAAAACTTCGTCGGCCAATGGCTCGGCCTCCGCGAGATCGACGCCACCGAGCCGAGCCACTTGCTCTACTCCGAATTCGACCACATGCTCAAGGTGTCGATGATCCAGGAAACGGAGCTGTTCTTCGCGGAGGTACTGAAGGACGACCTGAGCCTGACGAACTTCGTGGCGTCCGACTTCACGATGCTCAACGCCCGGCTGGCCAAGCATTACGGTTTGCCGCCAATCGACGGTTTCACATTTCGCAAAGCGACGCTCCCGCCGGGGAGCCATCGCGGCGGCGTACTGACGATGGCGAGCGTCCTGAAGGTGACCGCCAACGGCACAACCACGTCACCGGTCACGCGCGGCGTCTGGGTCATCGATCGCATCCTCGGTATGCCGCCGCCGAAGCCGCCCGCCGATGTGCCGTCGATCGAGCCTGACATTCGCGGGGCCACGACGATCCGCGAGCAACTCGCCAAGCATCGGCAAGTGACCTCGTGTGCGTCCTGCCATACCCAGATCGATCCGCCCGGCTTCGCGCTCGAGAGCTTCGACGTGATCGGCGGCTGGCGCGAGCAATACCGCACGACCGGCAACGGCGACCGCAAAGAAGTGATCGTCGATGGTCGCCGCATGCCTTACCGCATGGGCGCGAAAGTCGATCCGTCCGACGCGATGCCCGACGGGTCGAAATTTCGGAACATCGACGAGTTCAAGCAAGTGTTGTTGAAGGACAAGGATCAACTCGCCCGAGCGCTGGCCGTGAAGTTGCTGACCTATGGTACTGGCGCGGCCCCGGATTCGGCGGACAAGAACGAGATCGAGGCGATCGTGAAACGTGATCGCAACAAGAGCTATGGCTTCCGCTCGCTGGTCCATGAGGTCGTGCAGAGCCAGCTGTTTCAAACGAAGTGAGTCGGGTATGCTGAATGTCGAGGTGACTGATGAACGCGACGACCATGCCTTGGCCCGTTGACATTCTCAATCGAATGGTGAGAGCCGTGGAGAAAGTTCGCGAGCGATTGTTCCGCACAACTAAGGTTCTCGAAAACGCCGGCATCGACTATGCCGTCGTCGGCGGACATGCCGTCGGCGCCTGGGTCGCAAAAATCGACGAAGGCTCGATGCGCAATACCCGCGACGTGGACATCATGATCCAGCGCGCCGACCTTGATGCCGTAAAGGCAGCCATGGAAGCAGATGGCTTCATCTACGGCAACGCTTACGGTGTCGACTTCTTTCTCGACGGCATCGACGCCAAACCGAGCGAGGGTGTGCATCTGCGGTACGCGGGCGAGAAGGTCAAGGAGACGGATCCCGTTCCGACGCCATTGCTATCGGAATCGGAGCGTGGGGCAGCGTTTCAGGTGGTTTCGCTGGAGCCGCTGGTGCGCATGAAACTCGTCTCGTTCCGACGCAAGGATCAGGTTCATCTGCAAGACATGATTCAACTGGGTCTGATTGACGCAACATGGCCGGCGCGCTTTCCGCCCGTGCTCGCGGAACGTTTGCAGGAGATATTGGATACGCCGGGGGGATGAAGATTGGAATTAATCACAGAATTCCTCAAGATAATCAATGCAAGATGCAAAGTGCAAAATGAGGGAAAGTTGAAATGAGGCGCGGCGACGATCTTTCTGAGCGAGTGCCGGATTTTGCGGCGCAAATTGGCAACGTCGTCGATGCGTTGCCCGACACGCGCATGGGACGACATGTGGCGGGACAACTGGTACGTTGTGGCACCTCTCCCGCACCCAATTACGCCGAAGCCTGCGGAGCGGAGAGTCGAAAGGACTTCATTCACAAAATGAGCATTTGCCTAAAGGAATTGCGTGAAACTCATTGCTGGTTGCGACTAATCGTGAAGTCCACTTTGCTTCCTGAGTCTCAACTCGCGGACATCAACGACGAAAGTAACCAACTGACGAATATCTTTGCGAAATCGATTGTGACAACAAAAGCTAATTCCGCACAAGCTGACTGAAGTGGACCCCAATTCCTGGACCACCTTCGAAGTGAGGAAATCTTGTCCTGGCGGGCACCTATGGAGTAGGGTGTGGCGACATCGATTCAAGGGAGTGAATCATGGGCCGCAGGAAGAAGACGGCGCGGAGCGCCGA
>DATANR010000199.1:0-3576 GCA_036266155.1 Gemmataceae bacterium
TTGTTCCCCCTCTCCGCTTCGGAGAGGGGGTTAGGGGGAGAGGTCTTCGCTCGGCCCCAACCGAAAACCTCTCCCCCCGGCCCCCTCTCCGAAGCGGAGAGGGGGAGGAAGCCCGCTTCCGAATGTACCGACTCTAACGAATGATTGTGCCGCTCTGATGCCCTGTTGCAGCTGGCACCCACCGATGCCCCATAGCAAACGTTTCGCCAACCGGGTACGTTGAGGGTGATAGGCAATCACTCGTTCCGAAGGATTCCGCCATGCGCTTTCGCTATCTCCTCGCGCCGGCCCTGTTAGGCGGGGCATTCACGTTGTCCGCACCGGCCCAGGATGGGCTTCTCAAGCAACAGGAACAGCTCCAGCTCGTGGCGGTTCAGAAAGTCGAATCGTCCCTCAAGGACGCTTTGGCCGAGGCGAGCCGGTTGCAACAGGCCGGGTCGACCGCCCGCGCCGGCGAACGGCTGCGATCGGCCATGCGGCTGCTCGACGATCCGGTCCTGCCGAAGAAGAACGTCGACGTCTGGCGCGGCCAGCTCAACGACGCCATGCGGCTCGTCGAATCGGGCAAGAAGCCGGCGATCACACTGGAGTCGGCGAACCCCAATCGCGAGGCTGAGGTCGCGCGCATCAAGGCGATGATTGAGGACGACAAGGAAATCCGACGCGGCGTCGACACGATCGGCTCGCTCGTCAAGGCGGGCGACGCGACGCAGGCGAAGAAGGAGCTCGACGCGTTAAGTAAGAAATTTCCGGCGAATCCGACCGTCCTCGTGTTGCCGAACCTGATCGCCCGGACGATGACGCTCGACGAGGTTCGCGACGTTCATGCCAAACAAATCGAGAACATTCGCCTCGCGATGGTCGATCTTCAAAAGACGGCCACGATGGCGAAGATCGATTACGAATTGCCGGCCGACTGGAAGGAAAAGACTGACCGCCGCAAGCCGAAGATGAGCCCGAAATTGGCGGCGGTGCTCGCCAGCTTGCGCACACCGGTCGAGATCGACAAGTCGGGTGCCCCACTAACCGAGGTGCTCAAATCACTGTCGGAAGCGATGAAGCTGCCGATCATTCTCGACAAGGCAACCATGCAGGACGCGGGCATCGATCAGTCGACGCCGACAACGGTGCAGCCGGGCACGCCGGTTAGCGCACGAACGGCCCTGCGGATCGCCCTGGGCAATCACGGGCTCACCTACGTCGTCAAGGACAACACGATTACGGTGGTGACGCGCGAGAAGGCGGCGTCGATGATGGAGACGCGCGTCTACTACATCGGCGACCTCGTGACCCCGCTCGGCGGCGGCTTCACCGGCATCCCCGGCCGGGCCGCGACTCCGAACACCGATCCCGATCAGGCGCGGAAGAACGTGGAGAGCCTGATCAAGCAGATCAAGGAATCGATCGACCCGAATAGCTGGAAGGGCGGCCCCAGCGACGGCAAGGGCGAGATCACCTATCACTCGGCGAGCACGGCCTTGGTCGTCAAAGCCTCGGCCGAGGTGCACGGGATGATGGCGAATACGTTTAACAAGTAGGTCTTCGTAGGTCAGGTTTCCAACCTGACCCGTCTTTGCTGGTCAGGTTTCCAACCTGACCCGTCTTTGCTGGTCAGGTTGGAAACCTGACCTACAGAATCGATTTCGCACGTCGGCGTCGCGGCAAACCCGCGACGCCGCTGTTTTTTCGCTGGCAGCTTGGCACGCGGACTGTTATCATCCCCCGACACGGCTCGACCCGCAACTCGACGCCGGCACGGGACTAAGGTTCGACCCGCGTAGCAAACAAGCTCTCCCCGAATCAATTCGGAGTACCCAGATGGCTCACGCTTCACCCGAGAACCACGATCGCAACGACAAGATGGTCTTCTGGGGCTGCTTCATGGCCCTGGTGACCACATCGTTTGCGTTCTTTAGCCGGCTTTACTTGTGTAACACGCGCTTTGGTGGTGACTTCGGTCTGGACAAAGGGGCGGTTGGGACGCTGGCGGGAGCCGGCATTTGGCCGTTCGCCATCTCGATCATCTTGTTCAGCTTGATCATCGACCGCATTGGCTACAAGGTGGCGATGCTCTTCTCCTTCGCCTGCTATGCGATCTATCTCACGCTGTGCTTCCTGGCGTTCCAAGCGATCCAGGGAGTTGCCCCGGACCAATTGCCCGCGGCCCGAGCTAAGGGGTACAGCCTTCTGTACTGGGGGAGCGTGATTCTGGCCCTCGGGAACGGAACGGTCGAGGCATTTATTAACCCGGTCGTCGCGACGATGTTCAGCAAAGATAAGACGAAATGGCTGAATATCCTTCATGCCGGTTGGCCCGGCGGGCTGACCTTCGGCGGCATCATCACCATCATGCTGGCGGAAACAGCCGAGAAGGGCGACTGGCGCGTCGTGGTCGGCATCATTGCCGTCCCGGCCATCATCTATCTCCTCATGCTCGTCTTCGCGCGGTTCCCGGTCAATGAACGAGAGCAGGCGGGGGTAAGCTATCGAAGCATGCTCGGAGAACTCGGTGGATTTGGCGCGCTGATCGCGTTTGGTCTCATTTCGATGCAGCTTGCCGAAGTAATCGTGCCCGAAGTATCTCCGGCCAGCGCTGACATCAAGGCGGCACAGGACGACATCAAGGCTCTTGGCGCTGGCGCACCCGGAGCGCAGGAAGCCCAAACGAAGCTCACGGCGGCGACTGACAAATTGACACAGCACAAATGGATCTTTACTGGCGTGTTGACCGCGATCGGTGTTGCCGTCTTTGTTCTCTACACGCGAAGCCTTGGGCGCGGCATCATGGCGTTCTTGATCATCATCATGATGCCATTGGCCGTCACCGAGATCGGGACCGATGGATGGATTACGGGTTTGATGGGGGACCCGATGAAGGCGGCCGGATACAACCCCGGCTGGGTCTTGGTATACACTTCGGTCATCATGATGGTCCTGCGGTTCTTCGCGGGCGTCATCGTTCACAAATTGTCACCGATCGGCCTGCTGATCCTCAGCGCCTCACTTGCTGTCGCCGGCCTCTTTGCCCTCTCGAAGTGCGGGAGTGCTGGACTTGGTGCCATTTTTGCCGCAGCCACGTTGTACGCATTCGGCAAAACGTTCTTCTGGCCGACCATGCTTGGCATCACGTCCGAGCAGTGCCCAAAGGGCGGCGCCCTCACGCTCAATGCAATCTCCGGCATCGGAATGATTGCGGTCGGGGTGCTCGGATTCCCCTTCATTGGGGCTATTCAGGAGCAAACGGCGACGGCAGAATTGAAAGAGAAAAACGCCGCCGCGGCTGCATTAGTAATCGAGGACAAAGCAATCTTCGGCCAGTCCTACCAGGCAATCAACCCGGACAAGGTCGAGAAGGTGACCGACACGGCGGCCAAGGATTCCATCGCCGCGGCCAGCAAAGAAGGTCAGTTCCAGGCCCTTGCCAAGATGGCCCTGTTCCCGACCTTCATGCTAATTTGCTACATCATTCTTTTCTTGTACTTCAAGTCGAAAGGCGGGTACAAGGCACAGGACATCACGCATGGCGGGCATTGACGGGTTGAGGAATTGAAAACAGAGAAGGGGCGAGCCCGCAAG
>DATANR010000200.1:0-19817 GCA_036266155.1 Gemmataceae bacterium
GAACGTGCAGGACGGGAACCCGCATGCCGACCGGAACGGGAACAAGGATACTTGGTCGTTCGTCCGCGGGCCGTCGCTGGGGCCGACCGGCGGGACGGCCGCGCCGGGGATCCCGCCGGACTCCGTGCTCGGCCGCTGGCGCACCGCCGCCGCCGGCCCCGACGCAAAGGCGGCAGAGCAACTCGCCAAGAACGTGGAAACCCTCCTGACCGGCCCGCGGCCCGCCGAGAAAGACCCGAATCGCCCGCTGTACGATCGGCTCGTCGCCCCGGACGGTCCGCTCTTCGCCGGGCTCGACGTGACGAAGCTCGCCAAGCCACGTGCGAAGGCAGAGACATTCGGCCTGCCGCGGGACCGCTTCGCCCAGGACAGCCTTGTTGTGCCGGCGGACAAGCCCATCGAGATTCGATTGCCGGCAGCGCTGTTCGCTGGCCGTGAGTTCGTGGTCGACGCGAAGCTAGACGGGCCCGCGGGCGACCGTCTCGTCCGAGTCCGTGCCGGCACCGCTGCGCCCGGCACCGGCACGCCGTGGGACGGCCCGGTCCTTGCCGCGGCCGACGGCGCGGCGTACCGACGCCTCGTCCACGGGCACGACGAGTTTCGCAAGGTGTTCCCCCTCTTCATCTGCTTCCCGCAGGTTGTCCCCACCGATGAAGTGGTGACCCTGAAGATGTTCCACCGGGAAGACGAGCCGCTCACCCGCCTGTTCCTCAACGCGGACGAAGCCCGACGGCTTGATCGGATGTGGACCGAGCACCGGTTCGTCAGCCGTCAGGCGGCGGCTGAGTACGACTACCTGCCGCAGTTCATGGGGTTCACGACGCAGGACACTCCGAAGCCCCTCCAGCAGTTCTTCATCGACCGCAAGCCGCTGTTCAAGAAGCACGCCGATGAGTTCGTCCAACAAGAGCAAGCGGCGATCCCGGCCCAACTCGACGCGCTCGTGGCGTTCGCCGGCCGAGCTTATCGCCGGCCGCTGACGGACAAGGAGCAAGCCGACCTTCGGACTCTGTACCACGGACTGCGGGCAAAGGGCGTCGCCCATGACGAGGCCTTCCGCGGAGTGCTCACGCGGGTGCTCGTGGCGCCGTCGTTCCTATTCCACGTCGAGCAAGCGCCCAAGGGCAAGGCGGCCGGGCCGGTCAACGATTGGGAACTTGCGAGCCGGCTCAGTTACTTCCTCTGGTCGACGATGCCCGACGATGACCTGCGCAAGGAAGCCATCGCCGGACGACTCCGCGATCCGGCAGCGCTGGCGGCCCAGGTCGAACGCATGTTGAAGGACCCGCGGACGCGCAACCTCGGCATCGAGTTCGGCACCCAGTGGATTCACGTCCGTCGCTTCGAGGATTTGAAGGAGAAGAACGAAAAGCTGTTCCCGATGTTCGACGCCAAATTGCGTCAGGCGATTTCGGAAGAGTCCGTCCTTTTCTTCCAGGACCTGTTCCAGGCGAACCGCCCTGTGTCAGCGATCCTCGACGCCGATTACACGTACGTGAATGATCTGCTCGCCAAGCACTACGGCATTCCGAACGTCGCCGGCCCCGAATTTCGCCGTGTCGATGGCATCAAGAAGTATGGTCGTGGTGGCATCCTCGGCCTCGCGAGCGTGCAATCTAAGGAGGCCGGCGCCTCGCGGACGAGCCCGGTCCTTCGCGGCAACTGGGTCGTTGAAACGCTGCTCGGTGAAAAACTGCCGAAGCCGCCCGCCAATGTGCCGCAGCTTCCCGAGTCCGAGACCGGCAACGACGGCCTGACCATGCGGCAACTGGTCGAGAAGCACACGCGAATTGAATCGTGCCAGGCCTGCCACGTACGCATCGACCCGTTCGGCTTCGCCTTCGAGAAATACGACCCGATCGGACGCCTCCGCGACAAGGACTCCGGCGGCCTGCCGGTCGACGCGAAAGCGAAACTCAGAGACGGCGCCGAGTTCGACGGCATCGATGGCCTGCGGAATTATCTGCTCACCAAGAAGAAGGACGTGATCGTCCGGCTATTCTGCAAGCGCTTGTTGGGTTATGCTCTCGGAAGAGCAGTGACGCTGTCGGACACGACGCTTGTTGACGAAATGGTCGCCGAGCTGAACAAGAACGAAGGCCACGTGCAGGCGGCGGTGATGACAATCGTAGGGAGCCCGCAGTTTCGGATGATTCGGGGTTCGGAACAAGAGAACTAACCACAGAGACACAGAGGCACAGAGAAGATAATTAGAATTGTCTTCTGTTCGCTCTGTGCCTCTGTGCCTCTGTGGTGAAAATGACCTGAGGAATCTAACATGCACCATCCCCTTTCCCGACGCACCTTCCTTCGCGGCCTCGGCGTCACCGTTGCGCTGCCGTGGCTCGAGTCCGTTCCCGTTTGGGGCGACGTGGTTGCCAAGGGCAAAGCCAGCGAGCCGCCGGTGCGGTTTGCGTGCTTGTTCTCCGGCAACGGCTTCCACTCCAAGGAATGGTGGGCCAAGGGCGAAGGGGCCGGCATGGAGTTGGGCAAGGTGCTCGAGCCCTTGCACCCCGTGCGCGAGAAGCTCACGTTCATCCGCGGGCTCTATAACGCCGAGGCCCTGATTGGCGGCATCCATAGTTGCCAGACGGGCAACCTGCTCACCGGGGCGCATCTGGCGCCGGCGGGCGAGATCAAGTCGGGGATCAGTTGCGATCAGGTCGTGGCCGAGCGCTTAAAGGACCAGACCAAGGTGCCGAGCCTGGTGCTGGGCTGCGAGCCGTCGATCGCGGCGATCCACAAGAACTATTCGATGATCTACAGCTCCCACATCTCGTGGTCGTCGGCCACCACGCCGACGCCGCTGGAGTTGTATCCCGCTCTCGCCTTCGACCGCCTCTTCCGTGACGACGTCGGCAAGGCGGACAAGAGCGTGCTCGATGCCGTCCTTGAAGACACCAAGGGCCTGCGTGGCAACGTCAGCAAGTCCGACCAGCGCCGGCTCGACGAATACTTGTCGAGCGTCCGCGAAGTCGAATCGCGCATCGACCGGGCCGGCAAGGATCAGCGACTGCAAGGCTGGCGGCCGACTCTGGAAAAGCCAAACACGCCGCGGCCGGTCGACGGCATCCCGCAGGACATCGACCAGCACATGCGGCTCATGTGCGACATCCTCGTGCTCGCCTTCCAGACCGACACGACGCGCGTCTGCACGTTGAAGTTGAACAACGACCACTCGTCGCTGCGCTTCCCGCACCTGAAGGTGGACTACATGATCCACCACCTGCTCAGCCACACCGACGGGGCCGACTGGCTCAAAGTGAATCAGTTCTTCGTCGAGCAACTTGGCTACATCGCGAAGAAGCTCGACGCCGTGAAAGAAGGCGACCGTTCGCTGCTCGACAACTCGATGATCCTTTACATGTCGAGCATGATGACCGGCAACCACAATAACGACCAACTCCCGGTCGTGATGCTCGGCCGCGGCGGCGGGCAGATCAAGAGCGGCCGTGTGCTCGATTACTCGGGCAAGCCCAACCGCAAGATGTGCAGCTTGTACTTGTCGCTGATGGACAAGGCAGGCGTGTCGCTGAAGGAGTTCGGCGACGCGAAGGAGCAGCTGGGGGAGATTTGATTGTCTGGTTCCCCCTCTCCGCTTCGGAGAGGGGGTTAGGGGGAGAGGTTTAGCATGCCCAACCCAGTCCCAAACATAATCGTTGGCCAACCCGTGACCGAGGTAAAGTTGGCTCGCGCCAAGGAACTCCGGCGTGACATGACACCCGCCGAGCGCCGGGTGTGGGAACGCCTTCGGGCCAACCGCTTGGACGGTTTGCGATTCCGCCGCCAACAGGTAATTGACGGGTTCATCGCCGACTTTTATTGCCACTCGACCGCGCTTGTGGTTGAGATCGATGGTTCGGTTCACGAGGGCCGAGAGGCCTACGACGCCGGCCGCGACCAAATCTTCCGGCAACGCGGCTTCCTGGTTTTGCGGTTCACGAATGCGGAAGTGGAAGCTGATTTGGACGGAGTGATTGGTCGCATCGCCGCGGAATGCCGGCGCGACCTCTCCCCCCCGGCCCCCCTCTCCGAAGCGGAGAGGGGGGAGTAAGACAAAGCCAGGAAATTCCCATGCTCCCCGGCCTCAAACTCTTCGACCTCACCGGCCGCGTCGCCCTCATCACCGGCGGCTCAAAGGGCCTCGGTCTCGCGATGGCCCAAGGCCTCGCGTCGGCCGGCGCCGACGTCGTGCTCGTGAGTCGGCACGAGGACCAAGCCAAGTCAGCCGCCGACGAGATCGCCAAGGCCTATTGCCGCAAAGCCATCGGCCTGAAGGCGGACGTCGGCAACCAGGCCGAGATCGAGGCCGTGGTCGCTCGTGTGCTGGCCGACCTGGGGCGCATCGACATCCTCATCAACAACGCCGGCATCAACATTCGTGGGCCGATCGACGGGTTGACGCTGGAGCAGTTCCGCGAGGTCCAGCGCGTCAATGTCGAAGGCGTCTGGATCGCGAGTCGGGCGGTCGTGCGGCACATGAAGGAGCGGAAGAGCGGGCGGATCATCAACTTGGCCAGCACGCTCGGCATCGTCGGCCTGGCCGACCGGACGCCGTACACGTCGAGCAAGGGGGCCGTCGTGCAAATGACCCGCGGCCTGGCCCTGGAACTGGCCCCGTTCAACATCACGGTGAACGCCATCTGCCCCGGCCCCTTCCTGACCGAAATGAACATCCCGGTAAAGGACGACCCCAAGTTCAAGGAATCGATCCTCGGCGCCGTGGCCCTCGGCCGCTGGGGCGAGTTGCACGAAATTCAGGGCGCCGCGATGTACCTCGCCAGCGATGCCGGCAGCTTCACGACTGGGAGCTTGGTGACGGTCGATGGGGGGTGGACGGCACGGTGACTTGGTGTTGGGGAAGGAATAGCACCGGCGAGCGGAGCCGCGTAAGCGGCCCGATGATGTCTTCGCGTCACATTATCGGGCCGCTTACGCGGCTCCGCTCGCCTTGGCGTTGCTACACTGTCCCCAACTCCGCACACCGCGCTTTTCACCCAATGCGACACACAATCTTCATCTTGACGTTCGTCCCGTTGATCGCCAGCGCCGACGAGCGCGACCAACTCAAGGTTGGCTTGCAACCCGATGGGCGAATCGTTGTGCCCACAAATCAGATCCTGCAACCCGCGGGCAAGCAAGTCACCTTTCCCGGCCGGCCTGTCGACTTACTGCTCATCGACGATGGCAAAACGCTCGTTGCCAAGAACATGAAGAACCTCGTCTTCATCGACGCGGCCACCGGCGACATCAAGCAGACGCTCGCGTTGCCGGCGACGAAGGGATTGGCCGGCGCTTTCAGTGCCGTGGGATTGATCGCGGCCGGCGACCGGATTCTCGCAAGTGATTCACAGGGGCATGTCCGCATCGCTCAGAAGAAGGGCGATTCGTTCGGCTGGGTCGAAGCGTTTCCGCTCAAGGCACCGACCGGGATCACCGGGGTGCCGTATCCGACTGGCCTGGCGCTCCAAGGTGACAATCACGTCTGGGTTTGTGCATCGCGCGGCAACGAGATTCAGCTCATGAATCTCGACAAGGGCGAAGTCGAAGTTCGCGTGCCTGTCGGCGTCGCGCCGTACATGCCGGTTGTTGTCGGCGAGAAGGTCTACGTCTCGAACTGGGGCGGCAATCCGCCGGGCAAGGATGTTCCGAGCGCCAAGTCCTCGCAGACACCGACCGCCATTGATCCGCGGACGAGCGTCGCCAACACCGGCAGCGTGTCGGTGGTCGCCAAGACAGCCGATGGGTGGAAGCAGACGAAGACCATCGCGGTCGGTGGTCATCCGAGCGGGATGACCACCGACCCGAAGGGCAATCTGCTGTTCGTTGCGAACGCGAACAGCGACACGGTCAGCGTCATCGACCTTGCCGCAGACGCCGTCGTCGAGACGATTGACTGCAAGCCCGAGGCAAAGCTGCCGTTCGGCACCGGATCGAATGCGGTCGCGGTCAATCCACTCGGCCGGGCGCTCTATGTCGCGAACGGTACCGGCAATTGCGTGGCGGTCATCGACGTCGATTCGCCGGCCAGCAAGGTGGTTGGCATGATCCCGACGGGCTGGTATCCGGGAGCAATCCGTGTCTCGGCCGACGGCAAGAAGTTATTCGTCGCCAACGTGAAGGGTCACGGCGCGTTGCAGCCCCGAAAGGCTGACCCGAAGCCGAAGAAGGATGCCAAGGGCGACGGCGACGACCCGGCCTCTCCGGGAGGCAAGGGGCACAACTCGCACGATCACCTGGGTTCGGTGTCGATTATCGAATTACCGGATGCGGACACATTGAAGAAATACACCGAGACCGTGAACGCGAACAATCGGCTCGGATATGCGATTGCCGGCATGGAGAAGCCGCGGTCGGGCGTTACGCCGCAAGCGGTTCCGGAGCGGCATGGCGAGCCGAGCGTGTTCGAGCATGTCATCTACGTGATCAAGGAGAACCGCACTTACGACCAGGTGTTCGGCGACATGAAGGAAGGCAATGGCTCCAAGGACCTGTGCATCTTCGGCGAGGATGTGACGCCGAACCATCACAAGCTGGCTCGTGAGTTCACGTTGCTCGACAATTTTTATTGCTCGGGCGTGCTTTCCGCCGACGGCCACTCGTGGACCAATTCCGCGTATGCCACCGACTATCTGGAGAAACAATTCGGCCAGTTCACACGCAGCTATCCCTACGAGGGCAGCGACCCGCTCGCCTTCCCGACGACCGGCTTCGTGTGGGACAACGCTCTCGCGGGCAAGAAGACCTTCCGCAACTACGGCGAGTTCGTGAAGACGACCTATGCGCCAGCCAACGCCAAGTGGACCGACCTTTATCTCGACTATGTGAACGGCACCAACAAGGTGAAAGTGACGGCGACGCCGAACATGCGGTCGCTCGACAAGTATTCGCATCCGAACTTCCCCGGCTTCCCGCTGACGACGCCGGACGTCTATCGGGCCAAGATATTTATCGATGAGTTGAACGAGTTCGAGAAGAAGGGCGCGTTCCCGCACCTCGTGTATCTCTTCCTACCATGCGACCACACCAACGGCACCCGGCCCGGTTCGCCGACGCCGCGGGCGATGGTGGCCGACAACGACCTGGCCCTGGGCATGGTCGTCGAGGCCGTCTCGAAGAGCAAATTCTGGGCAAAGACTTGCATCCTCGTCACGGAGGACGATCCGCAGAACGGCTTCGACCACGTCGATGGCCATCGCACGGTCGGGCTCGTGATTTCACCGTATACCAAACGCAAGGCCGTCGACTCGACCAACTACAACCAGACGGGGATGGTGAAGACGATCGAACTGATCCTCGGCCTGCCGCCGATGACGCAACTCGATCTATCGGCCACGCCGATGCGCGGCTGCTTCACCGACAAGCCGGACCTGACGGCCTATAGGCTCGCGTGGAACAAGATCCCGATCGACGAAATGAACAAGCCGACGAACGAGTTGAAGGGCAAGGCACTGGAGTACGCGAAGAAGTCGATGGAACTCGACTTCGACGAAGAGGACAAGGCCGACGAGGACACGTTGAACCGAATCCTTTGGTGGGCGATGCACGGGGATCGGCCGTATCCGGGAGACAAATAGTTTTTCGGGCAGTTGGCATGAACGAGAGATTGCAATGGACCTTCCCCAACTCCGCGTCGAGACGATCGGCGACGTGACGGTCGTCCACTATGCCGGCAAGGGGGTGAGCCGTTGCCGCCGGAGGTTGGGCTCATGGGCTTGATCGAGCGCGGCGTCAAGAAGTTGGTTGTCGATTTGACGGGCGTCACGTTTCTTTCGTCCTCCAACCTGGGTGCGCTGATCTTACTGCAACGAAAAGCAAATGACTCGGGTGTGACGTATCGCATCGGTTGCCCGTCGAAGGGCCTACGCGACGTGTTTGAGATCACGAAACTCGACCAATTGTTCCCGGTGTTCGATTCACTCGATCAGGCGCTGCATAGTTTCTAGCGCCAAGGGAGTTCAACATGGCGATCGGTTTCACGCTCTTTCTCTCGGCTGTCTTCGGCATCGCCTTTGTCGTCTTGGCCCTCTCGGAGAAGCGGACGTACGTGCTCCAGGTCATCTACGCCCTGGTGGCAGCGATACTGACCTTTGTTCTTGGAGTGACGTTCGGCAGTCTCGGGTTCGATCACGGATTGTCTACGCGTGTCAATATAGACAAGGGATTTCTAAACGGTGTCGAGGTCGAAGTTGCCACGCGTTGGGCGACACGAGGTTTTGGCGGTTGGCTGGTCGTCCTGGCCGCGGGCGAACTGCTTCGGCTCATGTTCAAGCCGTCGGAAACCACACATCTCCTCGCGCCGGCCGTGCTTTTTCTGGCCGGCGCCTTGCTCATCGAACCGCACTGGGGCCTCGGCGTTGCGCTCGCCGTTGCGCTCATTTGCGCCACAGGCCTCGCGATCTGCGGCCGTAGGGTCATGCCTGAAACGGCAAAGCCGGTGGTAAATGCTCCTGAACTCGCGGATGGATCGTCAGTTCCATAATCGTTGCCCGCGAATTCCTTGCAACTCGTTGCAAAGAAACCGGTGAAACGCTTTTGGGCGTGTGGGTCATGAAAGCAATCAATTCACCGTCTCGCTGACCGGAATTCACAAAGCCGCGGTCGCCAGACTTTGCGTCCAGCGACCGTGGCTTCGGGTGGGCGTGGGCGTTCTCGGGCGATCACTGCGGCAGCGGCGGGATGCCGGCCGGCGGGCCTTGCGTGACGGGGGCGGCCACCTGTACTTGCACTTGCACCAGCACCGGCGGGGCGACTGCGATATACGTGATCGGGTAGTAGCAGCAGGCCGGTTCGCACCAATAGTAGTAGCACAGCGTGCTCGGGCACCAGTAACACGTGCAGCCAAACTTCGGACAGAAGCAAGAGTACGACCAGTGGTTGTGGTTCTTGCCCTGGTAGAGGATCCCGCCGCTGAACGACTTGCCGAAGGTCAGGTGATAGTTCGTGTTCGTCACCTTGAAGTTGCTCGTCGGCATGCTTGGCTTCGAACCCATCGACGGCGGGCTGGAGTGATTGCCGCCGCTGTTTCCCTTGCTACCCGGCCCGGCAACTGCGACACCGATCGTCAGGCTGGCCACTACTACACTCAGGATGAACTTCGACATGATTTGCTCCGGTTAGGTTTGGTCGGGTCGTTGTTGCCCGGCCTAACTGCTGGAGCGAGAACGCCGCGGAAGTGTTACAGGTTTTTTTGTAGGTCAGGTTTCCAACCTGACCGGTCATCGGGTCAGGTTGGAAACCTGACCTACAAAGACGGCGGGACAGGTTGGAAACCTGTCCTATTCGCCGAGCTTTTCCTGGAGTTGCTGCACGAGCCGCGACAGCAGCACGCGTGTCGCAACATCCGATTTTCCAAGCTTTTGCGCCACATCCTTTGTCGCCAGCCCTTCGCCATAACGCAGCCGCAGGGCCTCGCGATGGTCGTCCGGAAACGTGGCGACGACGTCCATGAGCCGGCGCTGCCGTTCGTCGCGGACGACGGCCATCGACGGGCTCGTCATGCTCGCGGCGAGGAGCGCGACCAGGTCCTGACTGCCATCGCCGACGCGGACGTTGCCGGAGACTTCGCGGCCGCTTGCCCGCTTGCCGGCCGCGAAGTGGCGATGGTCGTCAACAATGCACTGCTCGGCGAGATGGCATAACCATCCGAACGGATCGCGCGTTGTTAGGTCGGCCGTCGGCAACTCGCGCAGGGCTTTCACGGCGAGTTCCTGAAGGATGTCGGTCGGTTCGACTTTGCCGCGCAGGGCCGAGCCGAGCCGGCGATCGACAAACGCGAGCAGAGCCGGCCGCCGTTCTTCGAGAAAGGCCGCGAGGGCCGTCGCATCATGTTTGCGAACGCGATCGACGAGTGCTTCATCCGGCATGGCGGCGTCTCCGGGCGGCGACGGTCGTATTGTAACTGAGCCGGCCCCGGTGAGCCCGCGATGCCGTCCGAACTGGCCCACGAACCGTTGCCGAGCGCCACCCAAGTCTGGGCGGCCGTCAGTGAGCACCTCGAAGCCTTTGCGCAAGCGTGGGAAGCCGGCCTGCCCGATCTCGCGGCCTTTCTTCCAGCCAGCCCGCCGAATGTCCGTCGACTCACGCTGGTCGAACTCATCAAGTTCGACATGGAGCATCGCCTTCAGAAGGGCGGCGACCAGCCGCTCGAAACCTACTTCGCGGCGTTCCCGGAGTTGGTCACCGGTGGCGCTCCGTGCGACTTGCTCTACGAGGATTTTCACCTACGCAAGCGCTCGGGTCAGGATGTGGCCGCCAAGGATTACTTTCGTCGCTTTCCCGAACGAGCGGCCGAGTTGCAGCGGCTGATTGGCGGCACATCCTCGGCGATGTCGACGTCCGTGTTCGGCAATCGGCCACCGATCCAAGTTCAAGCTGGCGATCGGCTCGACGACTTCGACTTGCTCGCCATGCTCGGCGAGGGCCAGTTCGCGAAAGTGTTCTTGGCCCGGCAAACGTCGATGCAGCGGCTCGTCGCGCTCAAGGTGTCGGCCCATCGCGGCGCGGAAGCGCAGACGCTCGCGCAGCTCGATCATCCGCATATCGTTCGCGTCTACGATCAGCGCGTGTTGGCGGAAAAGGAGATTCAGCTCGTCTACATGCCGTACCTCGCGGGCGGCACGCTCGGGGATGTGCTCGAGCACGTTCGCAAGACGCCCGTCGCCGAGTGCTCCGGCCGCACGTTGCTCGAAGCCGTCGATGCCTCGCTTTTCCGTCGCGGCGAAGTGGTGCCGACCGCGTCGCCGACGCGAGCACTCTGGGCCGCGCGCAGTTGGCCGGCGACCGTGTGTGCTCTCGGGGCGAAGCTGGCGACGGCTCTCGACCACGCCCATCGGCACAATGTGCTTCACCGAGACGTGAAGCCGGCGAACGTTTTGTTGACCGCCGAGGGCGAGCCACTCCTAGCCGACTTTAACATAGGCACCTGTTCCAAGGTCGAAGGGGCCGGTCCATCCGCTTTCTTCGGCGGCAGTCTGCCATACATGGCCCCCGAGCACATCGACGCTTTCAATCCCGATCACGATCGGCCGCCCGAAAGCCTCGATGGCAGGGCCGACGTCTTCGGCCTCGCGGTCACGCTGTGGGAACTGCTCACGGGGTCGAACCCGTTCGGCGTCGAATACCTGCGAGGTTCGTGGCCGGAGACACTGGATGCGCTCGCCGCCCATCGCCGCGCT
The DNA here is from genome assembly GCA_036266155.1 of Gemmataceae bacterium. Taxonomy (GTDB): domain Bacteria; phylum Planctomycetota; class Planctomycetia; order Gemmatales; family Gemmataceae; genus SIAJ01. Next base: position 11,178 of record DATANR010000200.1, read on the forward strand.
GGGCCGCCGGAGGAAGCGCTGGCGGCGATGAAGGAGAGTGATGTTCCGGGTTTGAAGGAGGTGTTGTTGCGCTGCCTGTCGCCGGATCCGAATGGGCGACCGGAGACTGCAGACGAGATGGCACGCGAGTTGGAATTGTGCCTGCGGCCGGCGACGCGGGAGTTGCTGCGTCCGAAACCGCGTCGCTGGCGAGCGATCGTCCGTCGGTTTCCTGTGCTGACGATTTTCTGCATGGCACTGGTGCCGAATCTAGCCGCATCGGTCTTTAACATTGCCTACAACAAAGACGAGATCATCAGCAAATGGCCGGTTGACGAGCAGCTTTTCAGGCAGGTCATCCTGGCAGTCAACAACATTTTTTTCCCTCTTGGTCTGTTCATCCTCGGCTTAAAGATTTGGCCAATTCGGCGTGGGCTGAGGCAAGCCGGTCGCAACCTGCCAATCGAACTAGTAGATCGTTGTCGCTACCGACTTCGGGCACTCGATCTAGGCCAGATCACGGCGATCATTTGCATTGGTTGCTGGCTCTTGGCCGCCGCCGTTTGGCCAACGGTATTGTGGGTCTTGGTCGGCCCACCTGAGCCCGGTACGGGCCTCTACATCCACTTCATCGCCTCATTTATCGTCTGCGGTTTGATGGCGGCGACATATCCGTACTTCTTGGTTACCTTCCTCACGGTGCGCGTGATATACCCGGCTCTACTTGCACGCGTCGCACCAGGACCAGACGACGCGAAGGCTTTGCGGCGAGTGGAACGAGAGTTAGGCCGCTACCGCTTGATTGCCGGTGCGATCCCGATCGCAGCAGTCGGACTGATTGCCGGTATCGGCATCTCAAACCCGCTAGCGGTCATCGTGCTGAGCATCACCGGCGTGTCCGGGACGGTTCTTGCGTTTGTGCTCGAAGGCCGCATCCGATCGGATTTGATCGCCTTGAGCGAGGTCCCGGCGCGTTGATCGACGCGCGGCCCCAATTGGTGGTCGATTGGCGGCGGTCATTTCCGGGCAGTCGAGACGGATACGGGACGTCTGCTCCGCGAGTTTGGCATTTTCGGTCGCGCGGTTCGCCGGAGGGCCAATTTTGGGGGTTCCTGGCGCTAGTATCCCAAATTTGAGAATCGTCATAACAACTCTAGCGGCAACAATTTGTGGAGACAAAAACTGAGAGATTGCCAAACCCCCCTATGTGTTTGGCAACCTCTGTTGGCAATCTCTCAAGTTGGTTGCTCAATCGCCGGTCTGGCTTGCTCATTTCGCCTTCGGTTTGTCCATATTGTCGAGGAATTTGTCGTACTCGGTCTCGAACGATTTGATATTGCGGTCGTTTGCGGCCTTGCGGTTGGTCATGGCGTTGACGAAGGCATTCCTCGTTTCCGTTTTCGAACTAGCCAGATCACGCATGCTGCCACAGGTTTCCAGACGCAATCGCAGTGCCGACTTTAATGCCGACGGGACTTCCTGGCTTGCCGAGATGGGGCCATTGACCAGTTTGCTGAGCTGCGCATGCGTCTTGGCATGGGTATCTTTGAGTTCGTTCATGATCTCCGTGGCCGTGAACTGTTCGCCGTTGTCGAAGAAGACGTCGATTGATCCGCCGCGACTGTCCAGGATCGCCAGTTGCAAGCGCATGGCCACCGCTGCGTTCTTTTCGATGATCGGCAACTTCGTCTTGGCGAATTCCAGGTAATGCCTGCCCGCCGCGATCTTGGCCGCGGCCGGCTCCATGTCGGTTGACGTCGGCAGCCGATCGAGCGCCCGGTTCGCTTCGCCATAGGGGATGCAATAACTGGTGAGCTTGCCGTCGCCGAGGATCGATTGCATCACGCCGACCAGCTTGCCCGTTTTCAAGTCGACGACCGGGCCGCCCGAGTTGCCAAAGAAGGCCGGGGCGTTCAATTCGAAATAGGTCCACTCGGCATTACGCCGGACCGGGGCGGCCACCTTGCCCGTGGTCACCTTGTTGATCGCGGCTTGCCCGCCATTGCCGCGTGGATTGCCGACCACGGCTACGGCCAGGCCCTGTAACTCGGTGCCGGCCGAACACATCTCCAACGGCGGCCGATCGGTATCCACACGCAGGATCGCCAGATCGCGGCGCGGATCGCAGAAGAGGAGCGTCGGCTTCAACGGCGCTGGGGCCGTGTCGTCGAGCGAAACGAAGCTCACTTTCAACTCATCGAGCATGGCTCCGGAAATGACGTGGAAGTTCGTCATGACGATGCCGGGCCGAATGACGAAGCCGGTGCCCCAGCCGCCCTTGACCTCGATCAAGGCGGTTGATTTCTTGACCTTTTCGATCGCTGCTTTCGAATCGCCCGGGAGTTCCGTCGCGGGTCCAACGGGGACCGGCGCTTCAAAGCTCGGCCGGCCCTTCTTGGGCATGCCCTTTTTGGGGACTGGCAGTCCCGGCTTCGGCTCGTCGGGCGTCGGAGTGTCCGGCTCGGTCTTCGGCTTGTCCGGCTCAGCGTTCGGAGTCACGTCAGTCGCGATGGGCGTCTCCGGCGTCTTGGCTGGATTGACATTCGTCGTCGACGTCTTCGGTTTGGCGACGGGAACGCTGTTGGCTTTGAATGGATCAAAGGGCGGCGTGATGATCGGTTGTTGATTGACGTTCGAATTCTGGGCGACGGGCCCCGGCTGTGCTGGCGACGTGCTCTTGTCGCGATTGGCATAGATCACGAAGGCCGTGACACCGCCCGCAAGCAGCAAGAACGCCGCGATGCCGCCGCCGACGATCAGAGCGATCTTTCCGCCGCCCGACTTTTCTTCCTCCCGACGCCGGCGAATTGGCTCACGGTCGCGGTCGCGGTTCGACCGCGCCGGCTTCGGCTTGTCGCGGACCGGTTCATCCAGGTTCTGTAATGCAAACGTGTCGGGATTCGGCGGCGTGGGCTCCCTCTTCGGAATCGGCGGCGGCACGGGCCCCGGCGGCGTCAATTCCGTTGATGGCGGCGGGCCGTCCGCGACAGGCGCGGCGTCGAGTTCGGGAACCTCGAGCAGAAATCGGTGCCTGCAACCCTCGGCCGCACACGTGACCCAAGTGCGATTGCTCTTCGGTTTGACCTTGAGCATGGCCGTGCACCCGGAACGCGGACAATGGACCTGGACGATGCCTTCGGGGGAGAGGGTGCCGACGACGCTCATGGCGAGTTCCAAAGACAAGCGAGTGGGGTAGGTAGCCGCAACTGACTAACCGCTCATTGTCGGTCGAGTGTTACGAATTTTCCAGAGTTTTTTGGCGAAAAGCAGGTTGACCTATCTATTGTCGCCATACACATTTGCCCGCACGTCGCTCGGCAAGCGGTCCGGATAGGGCAGCGCCTTCAAGAAGAAGACGATGTCCCACACCTGAGCGTCGGTCAGACTCGTGGCCGCCGGCATATTGGCGGGCGGGATGCCACCGCGGATGCGACGGAAGAGTTGCTCGAGGCCGTCACCGCCCTTGCGGCGAATCTCAGTCAGGTCGCCGGGCTTTAGCCGTGTGCCCCAGATGTCGTACTGGAACTTGCCGTCGCGACCGTAGTTGACGTGGCACGTCGTGCAAGCTCCGCCCTTGGAGTCGACGAACAGAGCGTGTCCACGGCGGATGTCGCTCGATTCCGGCGGATTCGCCGGGATCACCTGGGACTCGGCCGCGGTCCAGGCATGTAATTCTCGTTTCAACATCGTGGCGGCTTCGCTTGGCACATCGCCGGACAGGCCATCCTCACCATGAACGAGCAGCGTGCGCAACACATCGAGTTCGGTCTTGCCGCGAATGCTCAGGTACATCACGTAATCGATGAGTGAGTTGCGTTCCTCCTCGGTGCGCATGCCGAAGCTGGGCATCGCGGTCGGCTTCAGGCCGTTTGTGATCGTGCGAAACAGGTCAGCGCGCGTCGGCTTCTTGCCGGTCGACGTGAACTTGAAGCCGCCGGCGCGAAAGTCACGCGGGTGCGGCGTGACCCATTGCCCCGTCGGGCCGCGACCATCGCCGGCGAGGCCGTGACACTCCTGGCACCGGTCGCGAAAGAGCTTGCTGCCCGCGGCGAGACGTTCGTCCGTGAGGCCAAGTCCTTTGGCCAAAGACTTCGTCTCGTCATCACCCCCGATGGTCGGCTTGCCAGGTGTGCCAAATGTGTCGCGCAGGAATTGATTCAACTCGTCGCGCAGTGCCGGAGGAACGGTCGCCGGGTCGAGCACCTTGCCGCCATGGTCGTTGATGCGGCGAATCGCTTCTTCGATTTCCCATTGCGGATCGGGCCCGTCGGGGGCTTGCTTCGGCAGTTCGACGACAACCCAATCGGTCCGAGCCGGGAATGTGACCGTCTCTGAATAGCCTTCGGGAGTTCGGCTGCAGCCGCCGCAGCCGCCGCACCCCGAAAAACAGACGAGGGCCAGCAAGGCTGGCCCTCGAACTGCATTCGCTCGCCGCGGCGACATTACAAACCCCCGAGATGCCGGGTCGTGTAGTCGCTCAAGGGGAGTGCAAACAAGATCATCATGATGAAGATCCCGGACAGTGCGACGAGCCACGTCAACGAGTCCGACCGCTGAAGGTGCATCCAGTAGTAGGCGACAATGCTGACTTGGATGGCCGAGATCAGCATGTGCACGTAGATCGCTTTGTCGCCCAGGTGCGCAAACGAAACCGCGATGGTCGCGATCGCGCCCAGCACGAGAGCGAGATACACCATGAACACCGTCGCCGTCGTGTCGACGTGAGCGGCGGGGTTGTCTTCACGGTGATGTTTATGGTCGAAATAGTAAGCCATGTTCAGGTCTCGGTTCGGTTCCCCCTCCCGCTTTAGGGGAGGGGGTTAGGGGGAGGGGTCACGCGCTTGCGGCACCCAACCCCTCCCCCGGCCCCCTCCCCTAAAGCGGGAGGGGGAGAAATACCAAATCAAAAATGCAACGAATGATGCGGCCCCGCCAGGTACAAGAGCGGCATCAGGAACAACCAAATCGCATCGACCAAGTGCCAATACAAGCTCGACACCTCGACGGCGGCATAGCGGTCCGGCGTCAGCCAGCCCATGTACCCGCGATACCACAGGTAGGCGATCACGCCGATGCCGATGATGATGTGCAACCCGTGGATGCCGGTCATGACGAAATAGAATGTCATGAACAGGCGAACGCGCTGCGGGGCCACGCCTTTCTTTTCCCATTGCTCGTTGAGCGTAGTCGGCGGGGCATGTTCATCGTCAGGGTTGTGAACCTTTTCCTGGCCGAAGTTCGTCCGCCAGGGCATCAGGCCTTCTTCGTAATCCTGGTAATACTCGTAGGCCTTGAAGCACATGAATCCCGTGCCGAGCAGGCCGGACACCGCCAGGCACAAGAGCAACGTCGAACGCTTGCCCATCTGACAGGCGCGAATGGCGAACGTCATGGTCAACGAGCTGGTGATCAGCAAGAACGTATTCAGCCCCGCGACGGCCACGTTCAGGCGGCCGGCGATGTCGGCAAAGTCCTTCGGGTAGAGCAGGCGGTAGACGGTGTACGCCAAGAATATGCCGCCGAAGAACAGGATCTCGGTGGCGAGGAACATCCACATCCCGAGGCGCTCGGCGCCGCGTTGCTGTTCGATGTCCTCGAAATGGTGTTTCAGCGCTCCGGCCGCAACGCTAGCGGACATCGGCCTTCTCCCCCGTCTGAGTCAGGTTCAAGGAGTACTCGTACGGCCCAGCCACCACGCGCGGCGTCGTATCGAAGTTGTGCGTGATCGGCGGGCTTTCGGTCGGCGCCCATTCGAGCCCCGTGGCCGCCCACGGGTTCGGCCCGGCCTTCTTGCCGGTGAAGAACGAGAGAATCAGGTACGTGTGAATGAGCAGGAAGCCGGCAAGCTGCACCGTGTACCCGGCCGTCGACATCACATTTAGGAACTGGAACTGGGCCGGGTAGTTCGGATAGCGCCGCGGCATGCCGTGATAGCCGAGCCAGAACTGTGGCATAAACGTCAACGTATAGCCGGTGATGATCAGTACGGCGCCGATGCGGCTCCAGAAGTCGGAGTACATCACGCCGAACATCTTGGGCCACCAATAATGCACGGCCCCCAGGTAGGCCAGCACCATGCCGCCCACCATCACGAAGTGGAAGTGCGCGACGATGAAGTAAGTATCGTGCAGGTGAATGTCCGACCCCAACGTGGCGAGATACAGGCCCGTAAGCCCGCCGATCGTGAACAAGACGATGAAGCCCAAGCCAAAGATCATCGGCGCCTGGAACGAGATCGCCCCGCGATAGAGCGTCGACACCCAGTTGAAGACTTTAATGGCCGACGGCACGGCCACGAACATGCTCAGCAGCGAGAAGAGCAACGCGGCATAATAACTGATGCCGGCGACGAACATGTGGTGGGCCCACACGAGGAAGCCGACGATGGCGATGCCCACGCTCGACCAGGCGACCGCGGTGTAGCCGAAGATGTTCTTGCGGCTGAAGCACGTGAGTAACTCGCTGACGACGCCCATGCCCGGCAGGATCATGATGTACACGGCCGGGTGGCTGTAGAACCAGAACAGGTGCTGGAACAACACGGGGTCGCCGTCGAGGGCCGGGTCGAAGATGCCGACCGGCACGCCCAGGGCGTTCGACGCTGATTCGATCATCAGGAGCAGCAAGGCGATGGCCAGCACCGGCGTCGCCAGAAGCTGAATAAGGCTCGTGGCGTACATCGCCCAACAGAACAGCGGCAAGCGGCCCCACGTCATGCCGGGCGCACGCATCCGGTGGATGGTGACGATGATGTTCAAGCCCGTCATGATCGAGCTGAAGCCGGTGATGAACACGCCGAACACGCCCGTAACCACGTTGCCATGACTCGAGCGCGTACTATAGGGCGGGTAAAGGGTCCAGCCCGTATCGAGCCCGCCAGTCAGGAGCGCCAGGACCGCAAACCCAGCCCCGAGCATCCAGACATACCACGACGCGATGTTCAGCTTCGGGAAAGCCATGTCCTTCGCGCCGACCATGATCGGAACGAAGAAGTTGCCGAACACGCCGGGGATGGATGGGATCAAAAACAAGAAGAGCATCACGACGCCGTGCGCCGTGAACGTCTTGTTGTACTGGTCGTTCTCCAGGATCATGCCGGACGGCGTGATCAGGTTGAGACGCACCAGCCCCGCCAGCGCTCCGCCGACGGCGAAGAACAGCGTGAGCATGATCAGGTACAAAATGCCAATGCGCTTATGATCGACCGTGAACAGCCACGACCAGATGCTGTAGCCGTCCTTCAAATAGCTGACGTGGCCCGCGGCATGCGGCTCCGCGTGGTGGGGCGCCCCGGTCTCGTGCTCGATTGTCGTGCTCATTTCGGGCCTCCCCCTTCACTCGACTTGCCTTGCGGCCGTTCCTCGGTCGGCGCGCCCACCGGCGGCACCCAATCCTCGGTTCGAACCGGCGTGTCGCCCTTCTTCAGCGACTTGATGTACGCGACCACCTTGTTCAGGTCCTCGGGGCTGACCTTGTCGGTTCCGAAGTGGGGCATGATCGCTTCCCAGCCTTCGCGAACCTTGGCCCGCGGCTTGCGAATCGATTCACGCAAATACTCGTCGTCCGCAATGACGCTGGTGCCGTCCTTGAACTGCCGACGCGTCCCGAAAATCTCCTCGAGTACCGGCGCCCGCGGGTTTTGCGTGTTGTGGCACTGGATGCAATTCAGTTTCATGAACAGTTGCCGGCCCTGGTGGGCCATCGAGCCATCGACCGCGTTGCGGTTCCCGTGGCCTTGGCCGCCATCGGGCGACCATGTGCCGGCTAGCCACTTCGTATATGTGTCGCCGTCGACGACCACGACTTTGCCGACCATCAGCGAATGGTTCGTGCCGCAATACTGATCGCAAAAAACGTCGTAGGTTCCGGTCTTGGTCGGCAAATACCACGTCGACGTATAGCGGCCGGGCACCACGTCGATCTTCTGACGGAAGGCAGGGATGCCGAAGTCGTGGATGACGTCCTCGGACGTCGTGATGATTTTGACCGGCCGGTTGACCGGCAGAACCATCACGCCTTCAAAGTACCCTTCGCCGCCAACGGTCTTGCTATAGTCAAGACTGTTCTGCCCCAGGATGACGCGCTGGCCCTCGGGATACTGAATCTTCCACATCCACTGTTTGCCGACGATATAGATTTCCGGCGCGTCCGGCGGCTCGTGGAAACACATGTTGTAGATCCAGGCGCCCCACGCGAAGAAGCCCAGAAACAGAACCAGGGGTATCACGGTCCAGGCCAGTTCCATCTTGTGCGAACCGAGGATGCGCGGCGTCGGCGCGTAGCCGAGTTGATTGGGCACCTTGCGGCGGTAGACGATGCAGAAATAGAGCAGCGCGCCATAGACTCCGAGCCCGGTGATCCCGCACACGGCCGAGATGAACCAGATCAGGTTGTCCACGTGCCAGGCAATTTCACTGGCCTGCGGCGGCAACATCGTCGTTTGCAGAATCATGGATTCGATCCGTTTCGGCCTGATCTAAGCTCCACTCGGAGCACGTGATCCACTCCGTCGCTACCGCTACTCGACACCCACGCCGGCCAGCGGCGGGCTCGATTCCTTTTTCTTCGACGCCGACTTCCAAGCCCAGCGTCCGAGCAAGAACAACAGCAAGGCGACCGGCATGACCAGCGAGCGCTGTGCCCAGTTCGGCAGCGAATTCA
>DATANR010000201.1:0-30909 GCA_036266155.1 Gemmataceae bacterium
GCCTGAAGAGCCGGGGGGCTCGCTGGAACAAAGCGAACGTGCGACCAATGGCCAGTCTGGTGTGTGTCAGAAATTCCACACAGTGGCACGCGTACTGGGCCGCCGCCTGATCCCCCAAGAGAATCTGGCTGCACCCCGGAACTGTCGGGGGTGTTTTTCGTATGGCGTGACAGCGCCCGGCGGCGTAAGATGCTCTCCGTTTGGGTCTTTCCTCTCACGGACCTCAATTCGGAATGAACGGGACGATCGCCGCCGCCCTTCGGGGCACCGGATTCAGCGTGCCGGACCGCGTCGTCCCCAACGACTGGTTCACCAATTTCGTCGAAACCTCGGACGAGTGGATCCGCACGCGGACCGGCATCCACGAACGCCGATTTGTCGGTCCGAATGAAACTGCCGGCACGTTAGCCGTTACGGCGTCACGTCAAGCCCTCGTTGCCGCGGGACTTACTGCGAACGATCTCGACATGATCGTCTGTGCGACGGTCACACCAGACCACATGTGTCCGTCAACGGCATGTGTTGTTCAAGCCGCGCTCGGATGCCGGACGATCCCGGCGATGGATCTGTCGGCTGCTTGCACCGGGTTTCTCTACGCCCTCTCCGTTGGCGATCAGTTCATCAGGACCGGGACATACAAGCACGTTCTGGTGATCGGCGCCGATGTCTTGTCGCGCACGATCGATCTAACCGACCGCAACAGTTGCATCTTGTTTGGCGATGGCGCTGGGGCCGTCGTGCTTTCGGCGACGGACAAACCGTCGAGCGGCATCCGCTCGATCAAGCTGTTCGCGGATGGCGCTGCCGACGGCCTGGGCAGCGACAAGTTGATTCACCTGCCGGCAAGAGTCACTTTGCAAGCGCCGCCGCCGGAGAAGCAGCGAAATCACATCTGGCTACACGGCCGCGAGGTTTACAAGTTCGCCGTTCGCCGGATGATCGAATTGACGCAAGACGCGATTGATGATTGCCAGAGGCTGGGCCTCGAAATCAAGTTGCTCATTCCCCATCAAGTGAATCAGCGGATCATCGACTCGGCCCTCGAACACAGCGGCTTCCCGTCCGATCGCGTGATTGTGAATCTCACAAATTACGGCAACACTTCCGGCGCATCGGTTCCGATCGCCCTCGACCAGGCAATCCGCGAAGGCCGAGCCAAGGCCGGCGACACCATCGTCCTCGTCGCCTTCGGCGGCGGCCTCACCTGGGGCTCGGTGATTCTAACGCTTTAGAAACCACGAAAGACACGAAACACACGAAAAAGGACGAGAGGAAGGAACGGCGCCCTCTTCACTACTTTCCATTTTCGTGTGTTTCGTGTCTTTCGTGGTTTCAATTCTTACGCCAGCGCCAGCATTTTGCGGCCCTTCTTCCATCGCGTGGCCCCTTCACGGACGACCTCGTGGTAGAGCGTGTCGCGTTCGACGGGGACACGGCCGGCTTCGACGATCAGGCGGCGAATCTCGTCGACGGTCATTTCTTGCGGCGAATCGCTGCCGGCTTCGTGATAGATCTTCTCGTGGACGACCGTGCCGTCCAGATCGTCGGCCCCATAGCTTTGCGCGACCTGGGCTGTTTGGATGCCGAGCATCACCCAGTAGGCCTTGATGTGCGGGAAGTTGTCGAGCATCAGCCGGCTCACGGCCATGACCTTCAGGTCCATCATGCCGGACGGCTTGGCGATGTGGCTCAGCCGCGTGTTCTCCGGATGGAACGCGAGCGGAATGAACGTTTGGAAGCCGCCGGTTTGATCCTGCAATTCACGCAACCGGATCAGGTGATCGATACGATGCTCGGCCTCCTCAATGTGGCCGTAGAGCATCGTCGCGTTGGTGTTCAGGCCGAGTTCATGGGCTTCGCGATGGACGCGAATCCATTCCGCGGCGTCGGCCTTGTGTTCGCAAATCTTACTGCGCACATCGGGATGGAAAATCTCGGCCCCGCCCCCCGGCAGGCTGCCGAGGCCAGCGTCCCTCATCTCGGCAATCAGGTCCTTGGTTGGCCGGCCGGTCATGCGGGCGAACCAGTCCCATTCGACGGCTGTCCACGCCTTGAGATGCAGGTCCGGGAACTCGTCGTGCAGGACGCGGATGACGTTCAGGTACCAATCGTATGGAAGCTGATGGTGAAGGCCGCCGACGATGTGCAGTTCGGTGCAGCCGCGATCGGTCGCCTCCTTGCCGCGAGCGATGATCTGCTCGTCCGACATCACGTAGCCCTTTTCCGACTTCAAATCCGCCCGAAAAGCGCAGAAGGTGCACCGGTAGACGCAGACGTTGGTCGGATTCAGGTGCTCGTTGACGTTGAAATACGTGACGTTGCCGTTCTTCCGCTCGCGAACGACGTTCGCCAGTTCACCAAGTGAATGCAAATCGGCATGGCGATCGAGGAAAACGCCGTCATCGAACCTCAGCCTTTCGGCATTTTGAACCTTCTTGCGAATGTCTTCCAGACGGCTATTCATTGCGCGAACTCCCAAATCGATTCCTTCATCTTCCGGAGGATTAACCGGCAGGCAAGGGCTGGGATAACCCAAGCGTCACTCACGAAAGGGGTTAATTCGTTGCGTTGAATTGCAGAAATAACCGGAGAAACGAGTTGGGGCATATATGCAGTGAAAGTAACGATCACACACAGTACTGTCACCCCATCCTCAAATCCCCATGCGAGTGCCGCGAATGGTAGAATAGCGGTTTCCAGTCATCGTTTGTGGTGGCGGCATGGGCTCGTTGCGGTTGAAGACGATCGAACGGCGGATCGGCGTGATTGGGCCGCGCTGGTCGGGCAAGACCGTCTTCCTGACGTCGCTGATCAACCACCTGAAGTTCCACGATCCGCCGCGGTTTACGCTCGGCCGCCGCGCTCGGCCCGGCGAGGCGACCCACTTCCGCGAGTTGCCCGATGAGCACCACACGGCCCGCGGCGCCGGCGGCTTGCCGTGGTTCGACTACGAGGGCTATCGGAACCAGTTCGTGCAGAACGGCCGTTGGCCCGCGACGACGCGCGATGCCTCGCAGTATGCTTGCCGCTTCGAGCGGTCGGACTGGCATATCAGCGACATTCAATTGCGGCTCTTCGACCTGCCCGGCGAGCGCGTCAACGACATCCCGATGATCGGCCCCGCCCGCGAGCCGGAGTTGGCGTTCGCGGTGTGGTCGGATCGCACGTGCAAACGGCTCTCGAAGGATCTCACGGCCAGCGAGTTCTTCCGGCCCTATTTCCAGCGCACGGAAGATGCGAGCGCCTCGGAAGGCGAGCTGGTCCACGCCTATAAGGTGGCGCTCGGCCGTACCCGGCTTGCGTATCGGCCGTATCTGACGCCGTCGACATTCCTTCTCGATCGTCTGGGCAACCGCGTCAAGGGAACCGACCCGGAGGTACTGGCGAAGACGCGTTATTGCGGTCTCGGCCCCGATGAAGAGTTCGCACCACTCACGGCACAGGCGCGGGCGGTACATCCGGAGATCGCGGTCCGCTTCTCCCAGCGGTTTGTGCGCTATCGCGATGAGGTCGTCGCCCCGGTGGTCACGCAGCTCAAGGCCTGCCACGGCCTCGTCGTGATAGTCGACGTGCTGGCGATCCTCGGCCACGGCACGGGCATGTACAACGACTATCGGCAGCTCGTGACCGACCTGCTGGCGGCACTCGACCCAAAGGACACCGGTCTCGATCTCGTCTTGCGCAACGTCTACGACGCCGTGCTGCCGGTCGCGTGGCGGCGCTCGTGGATCAACCGCATCGCCTTCGTCGCGCCAAAGATCGACCGCGTGCCGTTCGAGGATCGGGCTCGCGTGAAGGGACTGATGGAGCAGATGGTCCGGCACGACGCGAAGAACTGCCGTGGCGTGGCGATCAATTATTTCGCGGTTGCGTCGGTCGTCGGCGCCCGCGAGATCCAGGGCGGCTACCGCGAAATGCTCGGCAGCACGCTGTACGATGCCACGGGCCACCCGCTGGAGCCGGGGGCCGAGCGCAAGTTCTCGGTCTCCGCAGTCCCCGACACGTGGCCCGAAGGCGGCTGGAAGCCGGGCGACTTCGTGTTCCCGGATGTATATCCGCGCGTGTCGCCGTTGAGCAACTGCCCGACGGAGCAGAGCGGGTTGGATGATGTGTTTAACTTCTTGTGTTCGTAAATTGGCACGCCGTAGGCGTGCAGCAGGACAGCCCAGGGCAACGCCCTGGGAGCCAGGCGGAAATCGTGGTTGTTTGGATTGGCACGCCGTAGGCGTGCTGTTTTCCCAGGGCGTTGCCCTGGGCTGTCCTGCGGTGCCCCTTCGGGGCGAAGGACCATTGCCATGACCGAACTCGACGAACTCCCGCCACTGCTGCCCCAGGCTCCCTATAAGCCCGGCACGCCGACCGCACCCGAGCCGATCCCATTCCAGCGGGCCGAGCCGGCACGCTTCGAGCCGCGGCCGGGAGATCTGGACGAGGGCGAAGCCCGTCTGCCGCAAGCGCCGACGTCACTCGTGCCATTGAAAGCGGGTGAACTACCGAAGGAGTTGACGCCGCTCGAAGAGGAACTGCGTCGGGCCGCCGAGTTGATGGCCAGCGAGCCGACCGTTTTCGGCTTGCCGGCGATCTTCAGCCATCCGCTCGTCGGCATCGTCATGCTCGGGCTGGCCGGGCTGCTCGGCATGTTCATGTTCAACCAGGTCGCGGCGGCGATCACGGCCATCAACACGCTGCCGGAAACAATCCGCTGGGCCGGGTGGGCGGCGTTCGGCTTGCTCGCATTGGCCGTCGTTTATGCGATCCTACGGCTCACGGTTCTGTACATCCGGCTCCGGCGCAACAAGCAGCTTCGACTCCAGGGGTTGATCGAATTGGAGAAACGCACGCATCTGCGTTGGCTGATCAACTCCAAACGGCACGAGGCTTACACGCAGCTCGAAGCCTACCTGCGCGAGTATCCGACGGGCACGGACAAGGAGCGTAAACGCCTCACAGCCGTCGGCCTGTCTGGCGACGATCTCAACACGATCGTCCGTGCCCGCGAGAAGCTGCTCGATCGCGATCGCTGGGGCGATTCCGAAGCGTGGTTCGCCGGCTTCCGCGATACGTTCCAGTCGAAGCTCGACGAAGTGGCGACCCGACGTGTGAGTTACTGGGCACGCCGCACTGCTTTCGCGACGGCCGTCTCGCCGAACGCGCTCGCGGATACCGGGCTGACGCTTTACTTTAGCTTCGCACTGCTGGCCGATTTGTGCACGATCTACAACCTACGTGCGGGCCGACTCGGAACGATGGTGCTGCTGTCGCGCGTCTTCTTCAACTCGTATCTAGCCGGTCAGATGAACGAGATGGAGGGCTGGACCGCCGACCAGATTCAACAGCTCGTCGAGCCGCACTTGCCGACGTCGGAGCTGGTGCTCGGCAAGATCTTCAGCAAGGTCGGCGCGAAGGCGAGCGCCGGGGCTGTCAATTACCTACTGCTGAACCGGCTCGGCAAATACGGCTGCCGGATGCTGCGGCCCGTCGCGCGGGATTAAGGGAGGCGGACCAACTCGCCGACTACCACATCACTCCCACTCGCGGCGGCTTTTTCTTGCCGCGAAGCATCAGGCCCGCTTCCGTGACGACGGCGCCGGCGGCGAGTAGGTGCATCAGCACGGCCAGGCGCAACCAGGGCGTCGATTTCACGTGGAATTGGCCCTTCAACTTGTCGGCCAACATTTCGACACTCTGTATTTTCTCCGGCGTGTTGGCCTGGGCCATTTTCTCCTTGAATTCTTCGGTGATCTTGTCGTCGATAGCGCGCTGGAGACCAAATCCGCGTGCCCATTGCGCGAGAAGGAATAGCAGTGTGAGTATCGTCAGCACGCCAAGCAGCGCGGGCCGGAACTGCCACAACTTCTCGATGGATGGCGGCAATTTGATCTTGGCCAGGTCGACGACCGGTCCGGCGACCGCGAGCAAGAGCGTGGGGAATAGAAGCACCAGGTACGGCAGCAAGAACCAGCTCGAATGCAGGTCCTTCTTCAGATCGTCCTTCATCTTCATCTGGTCTTCGGAGACGTCGTCGTAGCTCAAGCCAGCGAACAGGCAACCCCACGCCGATTGCGTGTACGCCGAGTAGCCGGCGGGATAGAGGCCGTTCCACGGGAAAACCGTGAGGATCAACGCGAGGAAGATCGCCGCCGCCGGGATGATGCGAATGACGCGCGGGTCGAGCGGCACCGACGCCATGTGCTCATAGCCGGACATCTCGCGATCGGGCGGCGGCAAATGCGGCAGATCGGTGGTAGACGTCGTTGGTGTTTCCTTGAAATATGTCTCGGGAACTGGCGCAGGCGTCGGTGGTGTGAGTGGCGGCGGTTCGGCCGGCGCGATCCGCGTCGGCGCGAGTTCGGGCAACGGCGCCGGGGCCGGCGTATAGAGTTGCGGAGCGGCGAACTGCTTCTGACACTCGGGACAGGGGACGTAATTCCCCGCCTCGCTGTCCGCGATCGTGATCGGCTTCTGGCAGAACGGGCAAAGCAGGCGCATATGCTTCCGTGATTGCGTGGATTGATCGTCGGGTCGTTTTACAAGAAGCGATCAGCAATTAGCAATGAGCAGGCGAGCGGAGCGGCGTAAGCCGCCCGATAATGACAGAATCGGGCCGCTTACGCGGCTCCGCTCGCCCAAGCAAGTCAACCGCCCGCTTCACGAAGCGCGGCAGGCAGGCAATTGAGCAGATCCGTCGCGATCAGCGCTGTCTGTCCCCGTTCGTTCGCCGCCAAGTCGCCGGCTCGGCCGTGGGCCCAAACGCCAAGGGCGGCCGCCGAAAAGGCGTCGAGATGTTGACCGATCAAGGCGGCGATCAACCCCGTCAACACGTCGCCGGTGCCGCCGGTCGCCATGCCGGGGTTGCCGGTCGTGTTGCGATAAATGCGTTCGCCATCCGTGACGATCGTGCGATGCCCTTTGAGCACGAGCACGACATGCTGAGCGGCCGCGTATTGGACCGCCAGTTCTTCACGGCGATCGCGGACGGCGTCAGCGGTCGCATCGCAAAGCCGAGCAAACTCGCCGGGATGGGGCGTCAGCACCGCCGGTTGCGGACGGTTTCGCCACGACCCGACGGGCAATCGAGCGATTGCGTTCAATCCGTCCGCATCAATGACCAGGGGTTTGTTCGCCCGTTCCAGGATCGCGCCAATCAGCGTCGGCATCGCCTCCGACAATCCGAGCCCCGGCCCGACGGCCACCACGTCGGCCCATGCCGCGGCCAGGTCGACCAGGCCGTCAGCCTCGGAGGCGGCGAAGCGGCCGCGCAGGTCCTGACCGAAGGGGGCCGTCATATAGCACGGGTTGCCGGCCGCGACCGTCGGCAGCACTTCGTTCGGCACGGCGACTTGCACAAGCCCGGCGCCGCCACGCAGGGCCGCGGAGCCGCTCAAGATGGCCGCGCCCGTCATGCCGCGGCTGCCGGCGATCACCAGCACGCGGCCAAAGGTCCCTTTATGGCCGTCAACGGGTCGGGGTGGGAGTTTGGGGACAGCAACGATGTCGGTAGGGATCACTTGGGCACGCCGATTAGGAGGGAATTGCAATTATATTCGCCGGTTCCGTTCCCGCCGGAGGCGGGTTCACGCCCCGCGCGATTCGCGACGAAAAAGCGGTGATTTTCCTTAGGTAACCTCTTGTGTTCTGCGGATCGCCGGGTCATAATCACCACCCTCCGCCCCCCGGAGCGCCCCTTGATCCCGTTCCTTCCCCTTGCGGGGTTGGCCGCCGCATCGGTCAATCCGCGTTCGCAAGCGTTAGATTTCGACCTGGCCCGCAACCAATGTTGCGTCGCGCCTTCATCGATCCCCATGAGGATCGCATGACGGCCGCACCGCCGATCGCTGACGTCCAACAGCTGAGCTGCCGCGATGCGCGTGCTATGCGTGGCGGCCTCATCGAATTGCTGCGCGACGCCGTGAACTCGGGCGCGTCGGTCGGATTTCTCGAACCCCTTTCCGATGACGAAGCCGCACGCTACTGGGACGGCGTGATTGCCGAAGTTGAATCCGGAACGCGACATCTCTTTGCCGTCGTGGAAAACCAGCAAGTCCTCGGCAGCGTGCAATTCGCAATTCCCGAGAAGCCGAACGCGCGCCACCGGGCGGCGGTGGAAAAATTGCTTGTTCATACGTCTGCC
This sequence comes from Gemmataceae bacterium, assembly GCA_036266155.1. Lineage (GTDB taxonomy): Bacteria > Planctomycetota > Planctomycetia > Gemmatales > Gemmataceae > SIAJ01. The sequence continues at coordinate 8,132 of DATANR010000201.1, forward strand.
CGACGGCAAGGCCTGGGCACGTTGCTCTTGACGGCGGCGGAAAATGCGGCGATTCAATTGGGACGGACATTGCTGGTGCTCGATACACGGGCAGGCGACCCGGCCGGCAAGCTCTACGAGAAGCTTGGCTACATTCGGATCGGAGTGATTCCTGGTTATGCGTTAAGCCCGACGGGCCGGCCGCAAGCGGGGGCGTTTTACTATCGCGATTTGCGCGATAGCGACCCGCACATGCTCGGTGAGTCGGATCGACCGTTGCGGAACTTTGGCTGATTGCGGATGTGGATCACGGACCGGAAGACGGACCTGAAGGCGGCCACGACGGCCGTACGATCATGACGCAAATGAAGACCGCCTGGAGACGGGCCGTGCACACGGAGACGGAGCGAAGCTGTCCCACGCTCGCGGGACTGCTTGCGCAAATTGGCCCCGACGCGGAAGCGTCCGCCTGGGACTGCGACAATCTCGACTGCGTCGGGCCGCTCGCAGCCGACTTGCAGCGTGAAGCCGTCGCCGGCCCCATCGCGGGCGATCGCTTCGTCGAACTCGCGGCCGGGATCGATCGCGTCCACGACGGCATTTTCGAAGCGACGCGACCGGGCGACGATCGCCCGTGGTTGGCGTTGCGTGCCGCGGACGGCGACCGCTTCATCGTGGCAACACGCAGCCGCGGCCTGCTCGATCAGATGCGGCGACAATTCCAGGGTGCATCCGTCAAGGAGTGTTGATGGCGGCCACGGGTCAGGGACGGGTCATTGGCATCGACTACCTGCGGGCGTTCTTCTCCGTGTGCGTGGTCGCGGTCCATCTCAATTATCTCTTCCCGTCGCTTATCTTTAGTCCCGAACACTTTTCGGAACACACGTTTTCGACATCAGATTTCATCAATTTCTATGTGCTCTGTCTGGCCGTCCCCGTCTTCATTCTGATCGCAACCTACCTCTACGCCCGCAAGCCGACTGACTTCAATGGCTTGCTCAAGCGAATCGGCCGACTGACGCGGTTGCTCGTGTTCTGGAGCATCCTGTTTCAGGTGTACTATCTGACCGGCCTCGGCGCCGTGAAGAGTTTGCCCAACAACTTCCGCGATCTCGGCCTATATGTGATGACGGGCGGCAACACCGTCTATTACTTCTTCTTGTCGCTCGCGCTCGTGACCATTGTGACGCACTATGCGATGCGCTTGTCGACGCCAATGGTCTGGGGCTTGTTCGCGGCCAGCACCTTCCTGGTCGGCGTGTTGCCGATCCTGCAGCGCAAGACGGAGATCGTCTTTCTCGCACATCACGCGAACCCGCTCAACTTCGTGCCTTACGCGTTCGCGGGCATCGGCCTGTCGCGGCTCATGGAAACAGGTGCGCGACGGCAAATGAACCTCATTGGGCTGGCGTGCCTGGCGCTGGCAATACCCGCAGCGCTGTTGGATTGGACGGTGTATGTCGACGCGTGCTTCTTCGAAGTGAACCAGTTCGCCATCCCCGCCTACACACGGCCAAGTCTGGTCTTCCTGGGAGTCGCCGTGATGGTGCTGGCCGTGCAGACGCAGCGGCTCGGAAACTCACTCGTTGCCTTCATGGCGTTTCACAGCCTGGCCGTGTATTGCCTGCACCCATTTTTCGTGGACATCAAGTTTAAGTTGATTGAAGTGCTCGGACTCACGCAGCCGCTCGCGACGTTTGTTCCCATCATCATTGTGCTCGGCCTGTCGTATGTCGGGTCGATTGTGATGCCGTTGTTTCTGCGGCATGAGATGATTCGGTGAGACTGCGTCATTTCTTTGGAGTGCGACGATGTAACGCCGCTTTCTTTGGTTTTGGGTTTTTTCAGCTCGGCAAACTCCCGAATCGCGAAACAGCGCAGCAAAAGAAAGCGGCGTTACATCGCTGCACTCCAAATGTCGGGGACACACACTATTCCTTGCCGCTCTTGTACCTCGCCAACAACTGTTGCACCATCTCACCCGGCACGCAGAAGTTGATGTTCGCGTCCTTGATGCCGGAGACGGCGACACCGCAAACGTTGCCCTTCACATCGACAACCGGGCCGCCCGAGTTGCCGAAGGTCATGCCGCCTTCGACCTGGATCTTCTTTAACTTACCGGACTCGTGACGCAGGCTCGTTACTTGGGTCGGGCGGATCGAAATTTCAGAGCCGAGTGCGTCGCCGAGCGGGAAGCCAAAGACGAAGAGTTTCTGCAATTCCGTCACCGTCGACGTTTTGGGGACGACGAGCCCGTCGGGGACCGGAGTCCGCTCGCCGGGAATCAGGATTTTCGGGCGAATAATCGCCAAGTCGTTCTCCGCGTCCACGGCGAGTACTTCACCGCCGAGCCGATACTCCTGCTCGCCGACGCCGCTATTGCACACGAGGTTTATCAACGGCGGTGGATCGGTGATCTTTTTCATGCCGACAACGTGAGCGTTCGTTAACACCAACCGCGATTCCTTCTCAACGAACCCGCTGCCGGACCCGCCGCCCTTCTTGCCAGCGAACTGCACCAGAATTTTGACCGTGGCCTTCTTAACCTTCTCAACCGTTTCCGCGGACGGCGCGTTCAAATCGGATGGTGCGTCCTTCTCTTTCTTGGTCGACGTCAGCGGCGGCTTCGAGGTCGTTGTCGCCGAGTTGCCCTTGTCCTTCGGCTCGGTTTGCTTCGAACCGCCGCCAACGGCGAGCACGATGCCGACGATTCCACCACCGAGCACCAGGACGCCGCCAACGATGATCGCGACGATCACCAGCGGCGACATTTTTTTCTTTGGCTCGTCGTGGCGCGAACCGTAACGCGGCCGCTCTTCGCGTTCGGGCTCGTCGTAGCGATCCCGGCGGTTTGGGGCGCGCCCGCGGCTGGGTGGCGGCGCCGGTTCTTCGTCGAAGTCGTCCTCGTCCAGCGGCTCAGTGCGTGGCGGCGGCGGGGGCGCTTTCGGCGCTGGCTTAACTTTGGGTTCTTCGTTGAAAAAGTCGAAGTCGCCGGCCATGGGACGATCCTGGTTCCACGGAGCATGTTCAGTGATAGTACACGACCGTGCTTCATGCGGGAAGCGGCAAGTGGACTGGCTCGGAACGCGGTTGTATCATGCGTCCGATGCCCCCGCCACCACCGCCGTTGCCGAACACGCCGATCGACCGCTTCCTGCGCGCGCTGCGCAAGAGCGGCTTAATACCGGCAGCGCGGATTGACCAACTTCTCGCGAAGGCATCCAAGACGATTGCCGGCGATCCGGACAAGCTCGGCGAGTTCCTCGTCGAGAAAGGCGCGATCACCCACTTCCAAGTGACCAAACTCAAGCAGGGCACGTTTCAAGGGCTGGTGCTCGGGAGTTTTCACATCCTGTCGCCGCTCGGTAAAGGCGGCATGGGCACCGTCTACCTTGCCCGCGACACGCGGCAGCCGGAAGGCCGGCGGTCGATGGTCGCTCTCAAGGTGCTGCCACCGAAACGGGCCCGCGAGGAGGATCGGCTGCTCGCGCGTTTCCTGCGTGAAATGGACATGGCCCAACGCGTCGATCATGTGCATTTGACGCGCACTTACGAAGCCGGCGACGTGGGCGGCGTCCATTTCATCGCGATGGAGTACATCCGCGGCCTGCCGCTGCGGCGCCTGATTCAGGACCAGGGGCCGATGAACGTGCCGCGTGCCGCTCGCCTGTTCGCCGAGATTGCGGATGGACTGGCGCACGCCCACGAAATGGGAATTGTCCATCGCGATTTGAAGCCGTCGAACATCATGGTGACGCCCAACGGGCACGCCAAGATTCTCGACCTCGGACTGGCGCTCGCCGTCGACGAGGAACTGCCGACGGACACGAAAATCGTCGGCGGCCAGGGCTATGTCGTTGGCACGATGGACTACATCGCCCCGGAGCAGGTCGATGATCCAACCGGCGTGGATGCACGTGCCGACCTGTATGCGATGGGCTGCTCGATGTACTTCGCGCTGACGGGGCAGCCGCCTTTCCCAGGCGGAACGTCGCAGGAGAAGATGAAACGCCATCGCACCGAGGCGGCTGACCCGTTGACCGACTTCAATCCGACGGTGCCGATCGAGTTCACGCGCGTCGTCGAAAAACTAATGGAGAAAATTCCCGGACGCCGTTACCAAACTGCCAAAGCAGCGCGCGAAGCACTGCTGCCCTGGGCCGCCGACGACCCGCGGACGCCGATGGACGTCGATCCCGATCAGACGGCGGCCGAGGCGGTGATGGAACTCGAGCGGTCGTACACCGATCCCGGCAGCTTCTTCGAATCCGTGCCCGTCGTCGTTTTCGCGGACAAGACGAAAAAGTCGGCCAAGCTGTCGAAGCCGGTGGTTGAAGAAGAAGTCGAGGTAGACGAGCGCGAGCGCAAGCCGAAGAAGAGCTTTCCGTTCTGGCTTCTGTTGATCCCCGCCGGGATGGCGGTCATGTGCCTCGGCGCCGGCGTGATGGGGTTGTTGCTGTACCTGTTCAAGGCGTAATAATCCGTCAGAAGCGTTGCATTTCGTTGTCATTCAAACGTACATTTGTCCGAAAAAAAGTGTTGATTCTGAAAAAGTGGAATTCGTCTGGAACAGGGGTGGGGCGCGCCGCCAGAATCATTTTTCCATGCGTGCAACGCATGAAACGAATTTTCGGGTTGTCGCTGGCAGGGACCGCTTCTATAGTCTTCAAGACTACTGTCGATTCCGTGCATTCCACGATTTCACCATCGTGGCCTCACGAACGATCCAGAGTGGCTGAGGGAACAGGCCCTTCGACGCCACAGCAACCGGCCGGTTGAGTTGTCCCAAACGACTCCTTCGGAAACGGTGCTAACTCCTGCCCGGCTTGCCGGGGAAGATCAGACGCGGGTGCCGCAACACACCCTCTCTATCTGCAAGCACCACCTGCCATGAATCATGGCGGCGGCGCTCCCTGATACCCCGGCTCGGTTTCCCCAATAGTGTTGCGTACGGACGAGGAAGCACGACCGTGGCCACGCTCGACTTCTCCACTGGGCTCCGCTGTCGCGTGTGCGGCAAGCTGTATCCCAAGGAAGCCATCAACTTCTGCAAGGACGACTTCGGCCCGCTGGAAGCGGACTACGACTATGAGGCCGTCGCGCGGAACATCACGCGAGCCAAGGTCGAGAAACGCCCGAAGAACATGTGGCGCTACCGCGAGTTGCTCCCGATCGCCGGCGAGCCGACGGTCGGCCCACAGGTGGGCGGCACGCCGTTGGTCAAGGCCGATCGCCTAGCCGACGCTCTCGGTGTGCGCAATCTGTGGATCAAGAACGATGCCGTCAATTTCCCGACGCTGTCGTTCAAGGACCGCGTCGTCTCCGTGGCCTTGAGCAAGGCCCGCGAGTTCGGCATGAAGACCGTCGGCTGTGCGTCGACCGGCAACCTGGCCAACAGCGTTGCCGCCAACGCGGCTGCGGCGGGGCTGGAGACTTACATCCTCATTCCGTCGAGCCTGGAGCGTTCGAAGATTTTGGGTACGAGCATCTTCGGCTCGAACGTGATCGCCGTTGATGGCACCTACGACGAAGTGAACCGCCTTTGTACGCAGATCGCGCTCAAGTACGGTTGGGGCTTCGTCAACGTGAACCTGCGGCCGTACTACGCGGAAGGCTCGAAGACGTTCGGCTTCGAAATTGCCGAGGACCTGGGCTGGCGCTTCCCGCAACACGTCGTCTGCCCGATGGCCGGTGGGGCGTTGATCGGCAAGATTCACAAAGCGTTCACCGAGTTGAACAAAGTCGGCCTCGTCAGCGAAGCGAACACGTGCAAGATGTACGGCGCCCAGGCGACGGGCTGCAACCCAATCACTGACGCGGTGAAGACGAACAAGGAACGCCACAAACCGATACGCAAGCCGAACACGATTTGCAAGTCGCTGGCGATCGGCGACCCGGCCGACGGCTACTTCGCCGCCAAGCTGATCCGTGAGACCGGCGGCTGGGCCGAGGACGTGAGCGACGAGGAAATCATCGAGGGCATCTCGTTGCTGGCGCGCACGGAAGGCATCTTCGCCGAAACGGCTGGCGGCGCAACCGTGGCCGTCGCACGAAAGTTGATCGACCAAGGCCGATTGCCGAAAGACGAGGAGATTGTCCTCTGTATTACGGGTAACGGCCTGAAGACGCTCGACGCGTTGTACGAAGCCATTGAGGCGCCGGTGAATATCAAACCGGCGTTGAGCGAATTCGATTCATTGGTAGGCGGCCGCGAACCAGTGGCCGTCTAACGCCGCTTGCGGCGTAGCGAGGAGAACCCATGCCAGTCAAAGTCGAAATCCCGTCGCCCCTCCGGGAACATACGGGCGGCAAGACCGAGGTGGCCGTGAGCGGCGCGACCGTGCAGGCGGCCCTGGATGATCTGGTCAAACAGTTCCCAACCATCGGCCCGAAGCTCTTCGATGGCGGCAAGCTGCGGCCTTACATCAATGTGTTCGTGAACGACGAGGACATCCGCTACCTCGACGACATGCAGACGGCTGTGCCGGATGGACAGGTCGTGGCCATCATTCCTGCAGTCGCGGGGGGTTGATGTCATGTCCAGCGACTTGTCCGATTCGGCCGATGAAGTGCCGGACGGCGCGGCCTTGTTCCCGGAGATTCCGACGGAACTCGGCGTCCATCCACTCTTGCTCGCGATGTTGCATGCCTATGTCTTCCTCGATGGGTCCGACGCGGCGGTTGTCAACCCAGAAGCATCGAGCGAGGCGATGGAATACGTTGCCTCGTACTTGCAACGACTCGACGGGCCGGAATTACAGCGAGCGCGCGAGGACTTTGACACGCTCGTCGGCTACGCGAAAGAACAAAAGTGGCCCAAGCAGTACGTTGTGTTCCTGAAGTCATTCCTCTCCGACAACGGCGTGGGTGGTGAGATGGCGGACGATCAGGAATAAGTGTCGACTTCGCTCTGCCCACTCCACCAAACACGATTATGACTCTCGATTTCCAATCCGCCGAGCGCTATTCCCGTCAAACCCGTGTGCCCGGCATCGGCAAGGCGGGCCAAGAACGCATCGCCAACTCGCGCGTCACCGTCTGCGGCTGCGGAGCGCTGGGCACGGTACTGGCCAACCATCTCGTGCGTTCCGGGGTCGGCTTCGTACGAATTGTCGACCGCGACTTCGTTGAGGTCAGCAACCTTCAGCGGCAGGTGCTCTTCGACGAAGCCGACGTGACCGGCAACATGCCGAAGGCCGTGGCGGCGGCGAACAAGTTGCGGGCAGTCAACTCGGCGATCACCATCGAATCGGTGGTCGCGGACATCGATCGCACGAACATACTCGAACTATGCAAAGACGCGGATGTGATCCTCGACGGCACGGACAATTTTGAAGTCCGCTACACGATCAACGACGCGGCCGTGAAGCTTGGCAAACCGTGGATCTTCGGCGGCGCCGTCGGCACCGAAGGGCAGACGATGACGATCGTCCCCGGCGAAACGCCGTGCTTGCGCTGCGTGTTTGAAGCGTCCCCCGGCCCCGGCGACGTCGGTACCTGCGAGACAGCCGGCGTGCTTGGCCCCGCGGTAGCTGTCGTCGCAAGCTACCAGGCCGCGGAGGCTTTGAAATTGCTGGCCGGTAAGAAGGAGGCGATCAACCGCGAATTGCTGACATTTGACTTGTGGCTGAACACGAGCCGCCGCATCAAGATCGCTCGCCTGTTGGAAGCCCGCAACTGCCCGTGTTGCAAGCAGCGCAAATTCGAGTGGCTCGAAGGTGAACATGGTACGCAGACGACGAGCCTGTGCGGCCGCAACGCCGTGCAAGTGTCGCACCGCGTGTCGGGACGACTCGGCCTCGAAGATCTGGCCAAGCAGCTTAGCGTGTCCGGCATGGTGAGCTTCAACAAGTTTCTGTTGAAGTTTCAATTGAAGGAAGCGGGCGCGGACTACGAATTCACGGTCTTCCCGGACGGCCGGGCGATCATCAAGGGCACGGACGACACGGATAAGGCACGGACGTTGTATGCGAAGTACATTGGCCATTGAGCTGCGCTGAAATATGACCACCTACCTCGACAACGCCGCCACCTCGTTCCCCAAGCCGGAGGCCGTCTATCAAGCGATGGACCGCTTTGCCCGGTCGAGCTTGGCCAATCCGGGTCGGGCGGGGCACAAGATGGCGCTGGCGGCCGAGCATGCGCTCGATGATGGCCGACATCGACTCAATCGCTTCTTCAACGGCAAGGGACCGGAGCGCTTCGTCTTCACGCTGAATTGCACCGATGCGTTAAACATGGCCTTCAAGGGCGTGCTGCAAGCCGGCGATCACGTCATCACGAGCGATCTGGAACACAACTCGATCAGCCGACCGCTGCGGGCGATGGAGTTGGCCAACCACATCACGCTCACGCGCGTGAAGGCGGATGCGAGCGGGACGCTCGATCCGGAAGCGGTTCGCAGTGCCCTCACGCCGCAGACGCGGATGATCGCCCTCGGCCACGCCAGCAACGTGATCGGCACCGTGCAGCCGATTACCGAGATTGGCCGAATCGCTCGTGAACGCGAGGTGCTGTTCCTGGTCGATTGCGCTCAAACAGCCGGTGTCTTGCCAATCGACGTGCAGGCAATGAATATCGACCTGCTCGCGTTCCCCGGTCACAAAGGACTGATGGGCCCGACGGGGACGGGGGCGTTGTACGTGGCTCCGCGTGTGAAGATCACGGAATGGCGCGAAGGCGGCACCGGTGGCGACTCGTCGAGCGAGACGCAGCCGAAGGAGTTCCCGTATTTCCTCGAAGGCGGCACGCCCAACGTGCTCGGCGTCGCGGGTCTATCGGCGGGGATCAAATGGGTCGAGTCGGAAGGCATCGACAAGATTCACAAGCACGAGGTCGGATTGGTTGAACGGTTATGGTCGAAGCTCGATGAGATCGGCGGCCTAGATGTGTTCGGCCACCGCGACACGAGCCGGCACGTCGGCACGTTGAGCTTCCGGAGCGAAGCCCTGGCCGCGTCGGACATCGGCGGCATCCTGGACCAGGCCTTCGACATCGCGATTCGGCCGGGCTTGCATTGTGCACCGTACACGCACAAGGCGCTCGGCACATTTCCAGATGGTACGGTGCGGGTGAGCCCGGGGCCCTTTAACACAGAAGCGGACATCGACGTGTTCGTCAATGCACTGCACGAAATCTTATCTTGAACTTTGGTGAGGAACGCACACCGTTTAGCGGGCGTCCCGACGGGACGCCCGCTAAACGGTTTATCATTCGATCAATGTCGAAAATGGCGGACGCCCGTGAAATACATGGCGATTCCATGTTCGTCGCACGCCGCAATCGAGTCGGCGTCCTTTTGCGAACCGCCCGGCTGAACGATTGCCGTCACGCCCGCCGCGGCGGCTGCATCGACGTTGTCGCGGAACGGGAAGAACGCATCTGACGCAAGCACTGAACTCTTCACGCGTTCCCCGGCCTTGCGAATCGCGATCTGCACCGAATCGACTCGGCTCATCTGCCCGGCGCCCACGCCAACCACATGTGTGCCGTTCGCCAAGACGATTGCGTTACTCTTCACGTGCTTGCACACGAGCCACGCAAACCAGAGCGCGTTGCGCTCGACATCGGTCGGCTGACGTTTGGTGACGACTTTCCAGTTCGCCACATTGTCGGCACCCACGTCGCGAGCTTGCACAAGTAAGCCACCGTCGACACGCCGATATTCCAAACCCTGCGGCGGTTTGGCCATCGAACCAAGTCGAACCAGCCGAACGTTCTTCTTCCAGGCCTTGAGAAGCTGCAAGGCATCACTGAGAAATGTGGGAGCGATGATGCACTCGACAAAGCGCTCGCCGGTCATGATCGCCTGAGCCGTTTCCAGGTCGACGTTCTTGTTCAATGCCACGATGCCGCCAAAGGCGGATTGCGGGTCGCCTTCCCATGCGAGTTGGAAGGCCTCGGCAAGGGTCCGGGCCGTCGCGGCCCCGCACGGGTTGTTGTGCTTGACGACCACCGCGGCGGGGGCGCTGAACTCACGCACGAGGTTGACCGCCGCGTCGAGATCAAGCAAATTGTTGTAGCTCAACTCCTTGCCATGCAATTGGCCCGCACGCGACATCCCGCCACGAGTATTGAGGTCGCGATCGCCATAGAATGCGGCCTCTTGATGAGGGTTTTCCCCGTAGCGCAGTTGCTGCTCACGAACAAAGCGGAGGTTGAGAATCTTTGGAAAATTCGTGCGTTTCTTCTCGTCCTCGGCGCTTTGGTCTTCGGCAAAATACTGCACAATCGCGTTGTCGTAACGTGCGATCATTTCCCATGCGGCAGACGCCAACTCGCGGCGCATTTCCAATGTGGTTTGACCACCGTGTTGTCCAATCCCTTCGAGGCAATCTTCGTACCCAGTCGGATCGACAATCACCGTGACCGCAGAGAAATTCTTCGCTGCCGCCCGCACCATGGTCGGACCGCCGATATCAATGTTCGCGATCGCCTCAGCTTCGGTTGCGCCCGGCTTCGCGACCGTTTGCTCGAACGGGTACAGATTGCACACGACTAAGTCGATTTCGAGCAGATTGTGCTCGACGAGCGTTGCCATGTGCTCCGGTTTGTCGCGTTTGGCGAGCAGGCCGGCGAAGATGGCGGGGTGCAGCGTCTTCACGCGGCCATCGAGGATCTCGGGGAAGCCGGTCAACTCGGCCACGTCCTTCACGGGGAGTCCGGCGTCGGCGAGCGCCCTCTTGGTGCCGCCGGTCGCGATCAATTCGACGCCGTATTTCGTGTGCAATTCACGGGCAAAGTCGACGAGGCCGGTCTTGTCGGAGACGCTGAATAAAGCTCGGCGGATCGGTCGAAGCATGGAAGTTTCAAGTTTCAAGTGGCAGGTTTCAAGTCGGCAGGATTGATATACGAAGCTCGTCACGCCGCGGGGCCAATCCGGACGACGCGGGCGGCGCCGACAATGCGAATGCGATCGGGCAGGTCGCAAGCGGGGACGCGTCCGACGGCGACGTCGGCGGCACGTTGCCAGTGGGCGTGCGTCATGCCATTTCGCGACCAGCCTTCGCGTTGCCAGATGACGTGCAGCACCTCACGCAGCAATTGAGTGGGAACGCCTTGGATTGCCGCCTTGTCAAGCACGACGGTTGAATCGGCTCGCGGGCGTTCCGCCAATCGCAGTAGTTCAATCGCTTTGCTTTCAATTTCCGCGAACATCTCGTTCGCTTGCGGCGCCGTCCGTGCGAGCGCGTCCTCGATCGTGGGATTGAAAGTTCGCAGCATCGGTAGCAACTCGTGCCGGATGCGGTTGCGCGTGAAAGCCGTATCGGCATTGGTCGCGTCCTCGCGCCACGGCTGATCAATCGAGCGCAGGTATGCGATCACCTCCGCCCGCGATACCGTTAACAAGGGGCGGATGAGTCGGACGCCGGGTGCGAGTTCGCGGCTCGCAGCGATGCCACGCAGGCCGCGGAGGCCAGTGCCGCGGATCAGGCGGTGCAGGACCGTCTCAGCTTGATCGTCGCGCGTGTGGCCGGTTGCAATCAACTGTGCGCCGCGTTGCTGAGCGACTTTCGCAAGGAAGTCGTAGCGCGTCTGCCGGGCCTTGGCTTCGAGATTGGCCCGGGCTGCGGCCGCAGCGACGTCGATCCGCTCGATAAAATGCGGCAGTTCCGGCAGCAGACCGGCGACGAACGCCGCGTCCGCATCGCTATCCGCGCCGCGGAGTTGGTGATTCAGGTGCGCCACGACAAGTTCGCCCGGCGGGGTAGACTCGGCAAGCGCGCGGAGCATGGCGACGCTGTCAGCCCCGCCGGAAACGGCCACGACGATCGGGCCGGGCGCATTTTCCCTCAGCCGATCCAGGTTATCATGGATGGTGGCGGCGAATTCGGACATCGGGTCGCGGTGACCCATGAACAGACCTTGAATTGAACGCGCGAGGCGGTTACATGGCCCCCACGGAACAAAGTATGGACGGACGGCGCATTCCCGGTCGGCGGGCCAACTGGTGGGTGCGCGGCGGCCTCATCGCCATGGCTGCCAGCATGGCGTTCGTGTTCTTCCTGGCCACGCGCGTGCAGCCGTATTTCGACGACGGCACGCCCATGCGGCAGGCGTCGCACCGTTCGTTGGGTTTGCCGTCGTGTCGCTTCCAGGAGATGACCGACCTGCCCTGCCCGTCGTGCGGAATGACGACGAGCTTCGCCCTATTGGTTCGCGGCGACATTTGGAGTTCGATGCGGGCGAACTGGGTGGGGACGGGCCTCGCGGTGTTTTGCATGCTGTTCATTCCGTGGAGCATCGCGTCGGTCTTTTTCGGCCGGTTTGTCTGGGTGCGGAACGTGGAGGGGGTGCTGGCCGTCCTGGTCGGCGTATTCACGGTCCTCATGATGGGTCGATGGGTGATTATCTTGCTGTTGCGGGCGGTGGATTGACAGTCGGGGGTTCCCAAGGAGGGGAAGTCATGAAGCGATATTCGCGGCGAACCATGTTGTTTGGTATGGGCCTGGCCGCCACCGGGCTCGGTTGTGGCGGGGCCAATCCATTCCTCCTCATTCCGACGCTGTTCAGCGGCGGGCAAGCCAAGACCCCCGCCGAGTTTCCGCTCACCGTGCCAGCGAAGAAATCCGAAGCCAAGGTGGTTGTCCTCGTCTCGGCCAAGATGGGCCTGTCGCCCGACCTGGCCGGCGTCGATCGCATGTTGAATGCCGAACTCGTCCGTATTCTCGATGCCCACATCAAGGAAAACGAACAGAAGGTCCAGGTTCTCAAGACGCAAGTTCTCGACAACTACAAGTCCGAAAACCCCAATTGGCGCACGGCCAGCCCGCAGGAAATCGGCAAGGAATTCATGGCCGACTACGTGATTGACGTCGAGGTCCGGCAAATGGATCTCTACAAGCCGGGTTCACGCGGCCAATGGCTTCAGGGGCGCGCTGCCGTGACGGTCAGCGCCTACGACTTGTCCAAGCAAGTCAGGGACGCCAAATACGTCCAAGATTTTTCAATCGACTATCCGCGCGACCACGAGATCGAGAACGACTCGCCGGCCGTGCTGTCCGACTTCCGCATGAAGTTCATCCGCCGCATCGCGTCCGACATCGCAATGAAATTCACGGACACGACACAAAAGGTCCACGACATGAATTGAGAAGAGTTCTCGTGGATCGCGTCGTTGGAGACCCAAGCTCTAACGACGTCGACCGTAAATGTGCGCATCTATTTTGCGGCGTCGACGCGTTCGAGTCGCCAATTGCCTTCGCTTTGCTTCGTCAACCGATACGCGGACGGATTCAACCGATAGGTGACGAGATACTCGGTGTCCGACTTCTTTTCCAGAATCGTCCAGATACCTTGATTGATCGAGATCTTTTGCTCCGGAGCCCATTCCCACGGCAACACCTCGGTCGCCAGGCCGTGGCCGTTCTCGACGAGGTCGTACCACGGCTCGCCAAAGTTCTCCGGCGGCGGCGCATCGAGCGGTTCCTTACCGCCGAGCATGCGGCGCAGCAGATGGCTATGGAAAATGTCGCCTTCCATTGCCGGAAGGAAGTTCGGAATGGGGTGCCCGTTGTCGGCGCGGATTTGGAACCAGCGCAGGAAGCACATGATCCCGCGCCACGCCTCCGTCTGATCGCCGCGACTGAACTCGTTGAGCCAGCTTTGCCACTCGTCGCTCGTCCGTCGGTTCATCGGGACTCCCGGAGGGCGTTCTCCGGGGCGTCCGGAGATTCGTTCGTCTGTAAGCGTTGGCGGAGCATCGAATAGCGAAACGCCGTGTCTTGCTTCTGCACGGCGATCGCCAGGGCCTTACGGCTGCCAACCAAGGCTACCAATTTTTTACCACGGGTGACCCCCGTGTACAACAAGTTCCGCTGCAACATGACGTAGTGCTGTGTGTGCAGCGGGATGACCACGGCCGGATATTCGGACCCCTGCGATTTGTGAATCGAACAAGCAAATGCGTGGGCCAACTCGTCCAATTCGCTGAAATCATAGGGCACGCGCCGGCCATCGAATTCGGCGACGAGTTCCTGCTCTTCCATGTCGATGTCCATCACGCGGCCGATGTCGCCGTTGAAAACTTCCTTCTGATAATTGTTTCGACCCTGAATGATTTTGTCGCCCACGCGGAACGTGCGGCCAAAACGCTCGATTTGCTTGCCGCCGTTGGTCGCTGGATTCATGACCGCTTGCAACCGCTGGTTGAGCGTGTTGACGCCGAGTTCCGACTTGTTCATTGGCGTGAGCACTTGCACGTCACGGAATGGATCGAGGCCGAAGCGAGCCGGGATGCGGTCGCGGACCATCGCGATGACGCGCTCCGTGATCGCCTCCGGCGTGTCAGCCTCGATGAAGTAGAAGTCGCCAATCGCGCCAGGGGCCGATACGGGCTCATGACCCGAGTTGATCGCATGCGCCGCCCGGACGATGTAGCTGGCGCCCGCCTGACGAAAGATATGCGTCAGTCGCACGACGCGGACCACTTTCGACTCGATGAGGTCCCGCAACACCGTCCCCGGCCCGACGGACGGCAATTGATCGACGTCGCCGACAATTACGAGGCTGCACCACGCTGGCACCGCCCGCAGAAGTTGGTTCATCAAGACGACATCAACCATTGACGCTTCGTCAACGACGAGCAGATCCGTCTCGAGCGGGTTGTCGCTATTGCGCTTGAAGCGCCCGATCGCGGGATCGAACTCCAAGAGCCGATGAATGGTGCGGGCCTCGCGACCTGTTGATTCAGCCAGCCGCTTCGCCGCTCGACCCGTCGGGGCGGCGAGTGCGACGCGCATCCGACTCGCGGAAAAAACTTCGATCAGCCCACGAACGATAGTCGTCTTGCCGACGCCCGGCCCGCCGGTGATCACGAGCACTTTCTCTGTCGCCGCCGCCGCGATCGCTTCGCGTTGTGAGGGAGCCAGTTCTAATCTGACCTTCTGCTCCGCCCACCCAATGACCGCGTCCACGTCGATGTCCGCCAGGAGATGATCGCCCTGGGCGAGCGAGCGAATGGCTCGCGCCACACCGTTCTCAGCCAGAAAGAGCGGTTTCAAAAAGAGCCAATCTTCCGTCCCGCCCGTCGTCGAAGGGCCCTTGTCGCGGACCAATTCGTCTTCCCGACGACCAGTCTCGATGGCGTCGCGCACGACATCGGGCGGGATGCTCGTCAAGCGAATCGTTTCCTCGACTACGCCAAATTCGGGGAAGCCGACGTGCCCCTTGCTGCTGAGATCTTGCAGGATAAAACGCACGGCCGCCGCGGCGCGCAAAGGCGAATCCTTCGGCAACCCGAGCCGCGTCGCCAGTTCGTCCGCGGTCTTGAAACCGACGCCCCAGATGTCGGTCGTGAGCCGATAGGGGTTGCTCTTGACGATGTCGATCGCGTTGTCGCCGTACTCCTTGTAAATGCGAACCGCCCGGTTCAGGCCGATGCCATACGATTGGAGAAACACCATCACCGACCGGATGCCCTTCTGTTCCTGCCAGCTTTGCCGGATCCGTTCGAGTCGTTGCGGGCCGATTCCCTTGACCTCCGATAAGAAGGTGGGAGACTGGTCGATGATGTCGAGCGTGCGGTCGCCGAAGATTTCGACAATGCGCTTGGCGTAAGTCGGGCCGATCCCCTTGATGAGGCCGGACCCCAGATACTTGGCGATGCCGGCAGCCGTATGCGGCGGCGTCGTCTTGAGCTGATCGGCCTTGAACTGCGGTCCGTGCGTCTTATCGTTGACCCACTGGCCGTGCGCTTCGATGTACTCGCCGGCCACGACGCTCGACAGGTTGCCGACGACGGTCACCAGATCGCGGTGCTTCGGGGCGCGGACCTTGAGGACCACGTACCCATTGTCGAGGTTGTGGAAGGTGATCCGCTCGACCACGCCGGAGATCGGTTCGTCGCCGTTCATGTCACCCGCAGTATAACCGTCCGGCCCCCATGCCATCGCTCCGCACCGCATTTCTCGTCGTCGTCGGTCTGGCCGGTATGGGGATGACTTTTCATCCGACGCTCTTCAGCGGCTTCAAGCGAATGCAGCCCGATCCCGGCGACATGGTGCTTAATCACTATTTTCTCGAGCACACGTATCGTTGGGCCTTCGATTCGAGCTACCAATATTCGTTCTGGTCACCCGGCTTCTACTATCCCGTCCCGGATACGTTTACGTATTCGGAAACGTTGATCGGCGTCGCACCGCTTTATTGGCTCTTCCGCACGATCTTCGTGGAGGAACTGGCAAGCCAACTTTGGATGCTCACGCTTTGTGCGTTGAACTACGCCGCGATGGCCATCGTGTTGCGTCGCTTCGGCATCCACACCATTCTCGTCGCGGCGGGAGCATTTGTCTTTGCCTTTGGGCTCACACGGACCGATCACCTCACGCATCAACAGCTGTTGCCGCAGTTCTTTTCGCCATTCGTGGTCTGGTACGTCGTCGCGTTTGTCCGTGAGCCGACAGCCCGACGATGGATCGCCATCATCGCGCTGGGCACGGCCCAACTCTTCGCGAGCTTGCATCTGGGCTGGTTCCTCGGCTTCGGGCTCATGATCTTCGTACCCTGGCTCATGTTTGTCGAGCATGGTAGTTTTCGCCACGTCTGGAAGTTCGTTCGCCATCGGCCGATCGCGACGATCGCGCCGGTCCTAGTTGCCGTGGCATTGGTGGCGCCGTATTCCCGGCACTTCTATCAAGGCAATCCCGACCGACGAGTTCCCGCCGAGGCGGCGGCCTTCGCGCCGGTGTTCGACGACTGGATCGTTGCCGCTCCCGAAAGTTTGTGGGCGGATCATCTGACGCCGCGAGCGAAGGTCGACTCGTGGGAACGGACGTTGTTCCAAGGGTTCGCACTCTATGCGGTCTATTTGCTTGCTGCCTATGCCGCGATTCGCCAGACCTTTCGGCAACACGGACTGGTGCGGGCAGGCCTGGGAACGGCACTCGTCATGGGAATGCTCGTCACGTGGTGGGGATTCGATCCGTCGCCCTGGGCGATTGTCCACGCCATTGTGCCAGGCGCGAACGCTTTCCGGGCCATTGGGCGAATCGCGTTCGTGATTCACCTGTTCGGCCTGATCGCCGGGCTCATCGGCTTCCAGGCGTTCGTGTCGGCTCGTATTGCCAATCCGCGAAACCAACGAATTATTTACTTGCTCGTTGCCGGCTTGATGATGATCGAGCAATATCGACGGCACCCGAGTTTCGACCCGCGGGAGCAATGCTACGGCCCGGCTCGCAAAGGCGCCGAGTTGATCCGCGGCGCCGATGCCGCCCACTTCGTTTACGACGGGGTGATGCATGATTATCAGCACCACATCACCGCCATGTGGGCCGGCCTGTGGGCGGATGTGCCCGTAATGAACGGCTTCAGCGGCACCTACCCGACCGGTTACCCGGCGCTGAAGGTCGAGCCAACGGTTGCAGAACTGGTGCGCTTGCTTGGTCCCAATTGGCACGGCCGACTCGTCGTCGTCGAGTGGGGCCCGCCGATGCGACGACGCGTGTATCAGGTTGAAACGGGTGGTCGGTATTCGTTGATCGAGTCGTCGTAATTGATGCGGTCGTGGTCGCCAAGCGTGTCGCGCATGGCGGCTTGCACCTTGAGATGAGCGAGGCCCCAAAAGAACCCAGTGGCCGCGCTGACGATTAGGCAGGGCGCCGAATCCCATAGCCAATACCCCAACCGTTCGAGCAATGAAACGCGCGTCGTCCCGCCGACCTCCACCAGCCGAATCCGGCCGGTACTCCGATCGATTCGTACGACTTCCTTGCCGGGTTTCGGCGTTCGTGTCAACGAACCGTCGACCTCTCGATACCAAGTTTCAAAGTTCCCATGAAAGAGCCACACCGCGAGGCCGATTCCGACCAGAAGGCCCGCGAGGGAATACCCCAGGACAATTTGGCGTGATGTGAACCGACGCGTCATGGGCAGCGTCCGTCGCGATTGAGGAAGGACTCTCATGAATCACTACGGCGGTGCCCAGCAATCGGGTCGAAGAATCGCGTTGGTGATGGAGTTGGAGTCCCGCCTTTAGGCGGTCGGCGTCGGCCTCTCGGAGAGCGAGCCCCGACCGGCTGAAGCCGTGACTCCAACGAAAATATGAGCCTCTGCCGGCCGTGCGCGTCCATCCCTAAACTGATCGTTCACCCCGTCGAGGTTGCGCGCTTATGCCGTTCGAGAAGGTTGATCCGCAGGCTGATTTCCCCAAGCTCGAACGCGAGATGCTCGCCCTCTGGGAACGCATCGGCGCATTCGAGCAGTTGAAGAAGAAGAACGCGGGCAAGCCGCGTTGGTCGTTCCTCGATGGGCCGATCACCGCGAACAACCCGATGGGCGTGCATCACGCCTGGGGTCGCACCTACAAGGACGTCTACAACCGCTACTTCGCAATGACCGGTCGCGAACTGCGGTATCAACAGGGCTTCGATTGCCAGGGCCTGTGGGTCGAGGTCGAAGTCGAAAAGGAACTGGGCCTCAAGAGCAAGCGTGACATCGAGAACCTGGTGCCCGGCGACGTGGAGGCTTCGGTCGATCGCTTCGTGCAGGAATGCAAGAATCGCGTCGATCGCTTCGCCCGCGTGCAGACCGAACAATCAATCCGCCTCGGCTTTTGGATGAACTGGGACCGGACCGATGAGGACTGGGCCAAGCGCCCGGACGATCGGCAGTCCTACTTCACGATGTCCGAGGAGAACAATTTCACTATTTGGAGTTTCCTCAAGAAGTGCAACGAGCGTGGCCTCATCTATCGCGGCTACGACGTGATGCCGTGGTGCGGCCGCTGCGGCGTCGGCATCTCCGAAATGGAAATGAAGGAAGGCTATCGGCTCGTCGAACACCGATCGGTCTTTGTGAAATTGCCCCTCAAAGCGCGACCAGGTGAGAACCTACTCGTCTGGACCACGACACCGTGGACACTAACGAGCAACGTCGGCGCGGCCGTCAATCCGGAGCTGATCTATCTGAAGATCAAGCTCAAGGGCGAGATTTATTACGTCGCCAAGGGCGCGTTCAAGTTGAACCGCATGGAATCCGCGGGCGACGAAGTTGGGGAGCCCGAAGCGGGAGCGAGGGCAAAGCGCCGCGACTGGCTGGACGGAGTCCCGCATCTTTCGAGCATCGAACAACACTTCAAAGCGAAAGCCGGCAAAGAAGGTTTTGCCCTTGTCGGCGAAGTGAAAGGGTCCGAACTAATCGGCCTCGAATATGTCGGCCCCTTCGACGAGTTGCCGGCCCAGCAGCACGCGTTCGGCTTTCCCGAGGACGTCGCCAAGATTGTCGAGCAAAGAAAATGGTGCCCGCCGCGAACGGCCGCCGAGTCGCATCGCGTGATCTCCGGCGGGGCGGAGGTCACCGAATCCGAAGGCACTGGCATCGTCCACACGGCCCCCGGCTGCGGGCAGATCGACTTCACCTGGGGCAAAGAGAACGGCCTGCCGCCAGTCGCGCCGATCGACGACTCGGGCACGTTTCACACGGGCTTCGACGATCTCACCGGCAAGAATGCTGCCGACCCGACAACGGCCGACGCCATATTCGACATGCTCAAGCGCAAGGACGTGCTGTTCGCGACCGAGCGCTACGTTCACCGCTACCCGCATTGCTGGCGTTGCAAGACCGAGTTGCTCTACCGCCTCGTTGACGAGTGGTTCATCAACATGGGCCCGCGGCAAACCGAACACGGCTTTCGCGGCGACATCATGAAGGTCGTGAATCGCGTGACATTCCTGCCGGAGTCGCTCAACGGCCGGGCCCGCGAACGCGACTGGCTCTGGAACATGGGCGACTGGATGATCTCGAAAAAGCGCTACTGGGGCCTGGCGCTGCCGATCTGGGTCGACGAGAAAGACCCCACGCGATTCGAGGTGATCGGCTCGCGCGAAGAACTGCGGAAGCGTGCGGTCGCGGGCTGGGACACGTTTGAGGGTCACACTCCGCACCGACCGTGGGTCGATCAGGTCAAGATCCGCAATCCGAAAACCGGCAACCTGATGTCGCGCATCCCGGACGTCGGCAACCCCTGGCTCGACGCCGGCATCGTGGCCTTCTCGACGATGAGGTACAACACGGATCGCGCGTACTGGACTCAGTGGTACCCAGCCGACTTTATCACGGAGAGCTTTCCGGGCCAGTTCCGCAACTGGTTCTATGCCTTGCTCGCGATGAGCACGATGATGGCGGATGGGCGAGAGCCGTTCAAGAACTTGCTGGGCTTCGCGACGGTGAAAGATCAATTCGGCCACGATATGCACAAGAGCACCGGCAACTCGATCGAGTTCATCGCCGCGGCCGATGACGGGGGCACGTTGCCGGACCAAAAGGGCAAGCCGACGCCGTTCGCGCCGATCGGCGCCGACGTGATGCGCTGGATGTATTGCCGACAGAATCCGGCGTCGAACTTGAACTTTGGACCGATTCCGGCGAACGACGTGCGGGGGAAGTTTCACATTAAGTTGTGGAACTGCTATTCGTTCTTTGTCAACTATGCACGGCTCGACGGGTTCGATCCCGCTACGCCGCAAGCGGCGACCTTGCAAGATATCGACCGGTGGATTTTGTCGGACCTTCAGGGGTTAATTGCTCATGCGCGGGAGGCCTTCGAGTCGTTCAACGTGATGGCCTTCTGCCTTGAGGCCGAGCGGTTTGTCGATGACCGGCTCAGCAACTGGTACATCCGCCGCAATCGCGGGCGCTTGCAGAGCAACGTCGAAAGCCTGGACGACGCTGGCCGGCGCGACAAGTGGGCGGCGCATCAGACGCTCTACACCGTCATCACGACGTTGTGCAAACTGTTCGCCCCAGTGATTCCATTCCTCTCGGAAACGCTGTATCAGAACCTGCGCACCCCAAGCGATCCCGAGAGCATCCATCTGTGCGACTTCCCGCACACGAACGCGGCCCTCGTCGATCAAGCGTTGTCGAGTGACATGGACGCTCTGCTCGAACTCGTCTCGCTCGGCGGGGCGGCGCGAAACGTGGCCAAAGTCAAATTCCGTCAGCCGTTGATGGAATTCCGTGTGCAAACGCAGTTGAAGACGGTTCGCCGAGCGGTGACGCGCTTCACCGTGCAGATCGCGGAAGAACTCAACGTCAAGAGCGTGACGTTGTACGACGAGATAACACCACTGCTGTCGGCGTCCTCTCGATTGAACAAGAAGACGGCGGCCGCCAAACTTGGGGCGAAGCTCAAGGAAGCCGAGGCGTTCCTAGCGACGCTCGATGCGACCGACCTGGCGAAACAGCTTGCCGAAGGACCGGTCGTCATTCATGAAGTACAACTCGACTCAACCGATATCGTCATCGAATACCGTGCCGCCGACGGTTGGGCCGGCATCGCCGGTCGGGGAGTGCAGGTCGCGCTCGATGCCCGCATCACCAACGAGTTGGCCCTGGAGGGCATCGCCCGCGATTTGATTCGGCTGGTGCAAGATCACCGCAAGACGAGCGGGTTGAACATTGAGGATCGCATCACGCTGTATTTGCACACGGACGCCAAGAAGGTCAGCGCCGCCATCGCCGCCCACCGCGACCATATCGCGGCCGAAACGTTGACGGTGGAATGGGCTGCGGAACCAGTCGGCGAAGTGGCGGAAGCGAAGGTGGAAGGGCAAGGGGTTCAAATTGGCTTGAAGAAGGCACCGGCGAGCGGAGGTGTGTAAGCACCCCGATGATGACATTCGGGCTGTTGTGGACTCATGTGAGTATTGTTTGCTCAATGCGTTCGCGCTCCGACTACATTATCGGGCGGCTTACGCCGCTCCGCTCGCCAAGGCTTTTTCGCTCTAAGTGTTGCCGCTAGAAGGCTGGCCCCTATCGTATCTTTTTGTCCAAAAATCCGCCCCTGTGCGGCCAATCGGAGTACCCGCGGCATGATCCGCAAGAAGCTCGGTCGGAACAAGAAGAATCGCTGCCGGTTTTGCACCAAAGAAGGTTGCCCGCGGCCGGCGTTCGTGGATTACAAGGACGTCACCAATCTGAAGAAGATGTGCAGCGGCCAGGGCAAGCTCTTTAGCCGTAAGCGCAGCGGCACCTGTGCCACGTACCAGCGTGCCCTCGGTGCCGCCGTCAAGCGGGCTCGCTTCATGGGTTTGTTGCCCTACGTTGGCGAGTAAGTTCCGATCGTGCGGTCCGCGGCCGGCCCCGCAAATGGGTCGGCCGTTCGCTTTTCCCTTGCTTAAACCCCGCCGTCGTCGCAGGATAGGGAGATACCCCTTTTCCGAATCGCTACCGATGCGCGTCCATCAGATTACCTGCCCCCAATGCGGCTCTGGCATGAAGTCCAAGGCCGGCATCCCGGTCGGCCAGCGCATTCCGTGTCCCAAGTGCAAAGCCAAGTTCACCGTCGAAGCCCCGGAAGAGGCGGACATCGTTGACGATGCCGAGGTGATTGACGACGACTTCGAGGTGGTCGAAGATTTTGATGAAGACGAGCCGGCCCCGAAGAGAAAATCCCCGCCCCCGCCGCCCAAGAAGAAATCCGCTGCTCGAAGGATGGAGGAGGACGAGACTGAAGAAGAAGAGATTCCGCCGCTGAAGAAGAGGCCCAAGAAGGCCCGTCACGACGACGACGATGACACCGAAGAGCGGCCGATCAAGGAGAAAAAGAAGAAGAAGCGTCGCGTTGAAGATGACGAGGAAGACGAGAACCTCTTCTTGAGACTGAAGCACAACATCTTCGTGCGTATCATCACGATGGTTATCTTGCTCGGCATCCTCGCGGTTGCTGCGTATCTGCTGTATCAGAAGCAGACGAAAGAGGCGAAGGAGACATCGGGCCTGAGCGCGGCGACAATGATTGCACAAGCGAGTCCGTCGTTATTCCAATGATCGGCCAGCTGAGCATTTGATGGCTGGAG
>DATANR010000202.1:0-8967 GCA_036266155.1 Gemmataceae bacterium
TTGCTGTCGTAGACGATCGTCGCGCGGGCGAAGCATGGGAAGCCCATTTGCCGCATCTGTCGGGTGTCGCGGACGGCCCCGTCGACAATGACGCCGAGACAGCCGGTATTGCGGGCCGCCGTCGAGAGGAGTTCACCCCAAATCCCGGAGCGCAACGAACCATTAGCGGCCGCGATTAGCACATCGTCCGGCTTGCAGCCATCGACCGCACGCAGCTCCAACTCGTAGGGCTTCGGGTCCGGATGCGCCATCTCGGCCCAAAGGGTCGTCTTGCATCGGCCAATTAGAACCGTATCGACCGTCAGCGGTTTGATTGGCACACGCGGCGACTGACGAGGATATCCTTCGGCGTCCAGTGCATCGGACACAACGGCACTCGTGAACGCTTGCCGCATCATCGGCAACGTGATTTCGGTTGGCGTTGTCATCGGTGCAATAGGTCCGATTGGGTCGGTTGGCAGTAAAGAGTATACCAGCGGCGACCGCGAAGGGACGCCGCGACATCCAAGGAGAAGCGTGTGGAAGTCATTCGTGGCGCCGGCGTCCCGACGAGCCATCTGCCGTTCAGCCCGGCGATCCGCGCCGGCGGGTTCGTGTTCCTGTCCGGTCAGGCGTCGGTCGATTCAACCGGGAAGATCGTGATTGACACGTTCGAAGGCGAGATGCGCCGCTCGCTCGAAAATGTACGCACCATCCTGACTGCCGCGGGGCTCACGTTTGGCGATGTCGTCCAGGTCAAGAGCTACGTGGCTCAGCCGGACGACCTGCCGGAATACAACCGCATCTACCGCGAGTATTTCGCGGAGCCGTACCCGGCTCGCACCACGATCGTGAACTGCCTCGGCACCGCTCTCAAGTTCGAGATCGACATCGTCGCCTTCGACGGAAAAAAGGACCTTTCTCCATGATCCTGACCGACGGGAAGATTCGTTGCATTCGTTCCAAGCTCAAAGGTCAGAGATGGCCAAACAGAGATGGCCAAACACACACTGGGGTTGGCCATCTCTGGTTCATTTTCTTGACGTATCTGATTATGGAATAAGCAATTCTGACAAAAACACGCTTTCTCAATTCTAGCGCCAGATACATGCAAATTACCGGGTCCGCTGGCGTTCGATCGTTTCGAACGTGGTCCGGATGTGCCGCCGGTCCTCCCGGCAATGTACACTGCGCCGAGCCGCGGGCTCCCGGCATTCGCCGACCACAGATCCATTCGACATTCATGGCGTGGCCAAACGCAATGGGCGAGAAGTGCTGGAAAATGAGTCAGGGCAGGCGCCAGACGCGGACAAAGTGATCGCGGCCGCCGGTCGCCACCATAGACCCGTGGGTGGCCAGCGCCGTCACCGCGTCCGTGTGCGGCATCGGCGGCCCAAGCGGCAGGCCGGTCGCCGCGTGCCAGCGGCGGACATTGCCATGAGCGCTGGCCGTCAGCAAGTCGTCGCCGTGGAACGCCACAACGCGTATTTCAGTGCGCTGGCGAACGACCTGGAGTTCCGACCCGGTTGCCAGTTCCCACAAATGGGCCGTGCCATCGGCACAGCCGGCAAGGATATGCTTGCCGGCTTCATCAACGGCAATTGCCAGCACAGGCGACTTGCAGTTGAACGGCGGCCGTTCGTCGCGCCCGGCGACCGGGTCCCAGATGTGAACCAGCCCGTCGTCACAACCGAGGACGACGGCCGACGCGTCCGGCAAAAAGGCTGATTGACGGACAACGCTGTCGAACTGAACATCCTGCTCCACCGCGTCGGCAAGGCCATGCGACCACAGATGACCGCGTGCGCCGCCTTCCTTATTCTTGCCGCAAAACGCACAGACCCGCCCGTTTTTGTCGATGGCCACAGAAGTGACTTCGTTGTCAACCGACCGGGCCGACAAGTTCGACTCGCCTTTTGCGGGATCGACCTGGAAGAGCCGGCCACGGCTGCCGGCGATCAGGAGCGAATCGCTGCCATCCTCCTTCTTCACCGGGATGGCCGACGAAAACTTGCCGCGCCCCACCCACATCGAATAGCGGTCGCGCGGCACGACGCGCCCGGCCGGATCAAGTTCGCGACCGCCGATCAACCGCCAGATCGACACGCCGGCCGGCGAGGTCACGTAGAGCGAGCCGGCATTGCTCGAAAACGCAAATCCCAGAATATCCTGGCCCGGATCCATCGGCAGTCGAATCGGCGCCGCGACGAACGGCCGGGCCGACGTCCACCCGGCCGTCGCCTTGCCATTGCTCGCAAATACCGTGTAGTGCGTCGTCGTCATCCCGACGGCAACAGCCGTGATTGGACCGCTCATCGCGATCGAGTCAGTCAACGGCACACGGGCGACGGCGTCCCACAACCGTACGCCGCCAGCTCGTGTTCCCACTGCCAGCGCGTTTCCGTCGATCGCAAAGGCGATAGCGCTCGCGTCGCCGTCCGGCGGCAAATCGAGCCAACGACGATTGTCCGGATCGAACAGCTTGACCGAACCCGCCACGGTCACGACTGCGAGACCGCCGTGTGGACCGAAGGCCACGCTCGCCACCGAACTGATCGGGGGGAGTTCTTCCGTCGTTGGCGGCTGATCGTCTTCGATCCAGCGGATCGCCGGCGTCGCTCCGAATGTGACGCCAAATCCCCAGTTGTGCGCCGTGATGGCGGTCACGCGATTGCCAGCGGGATCAACTAGGGATTGCGGAGCGAACGGCGCTGATTCTCCATTGCCGACGCTGACCCGGCCGCTCTCGGTGCCAACGGCCAGCCGGTTCGTCCCCGCTGCCCATGTGAGCGCGGTCACCGGCGCATCGGCCTCCCACGCGCCGCCAATCGGATTTCCATCGGCGCGATTCCAGACTCGAACAGTCGCTCCGTTGGACGCCGCGATGTACTCGCCCGTCGACGAAATCGCGAGCACATCCGCCGGGCCGATCGACGGTACGGGTAAGCTCGTGAGGATCCGGCTTTCCCACGCGGCCACGATTTCCGCGATCGGCAGGTCGTCATCGCCCGCCAGCGTGCGCATCCGCTCGAGACCGGAGGCGATGTCGCCGCGCTCGCAGCGTGCGATGGCTTCCTCCAGGCGCGTCCGATGCTCGGCACGTCGGGCGGCCTCGGTTTCCGCCTGTTGCGTGCGTTCAACTTCACCATGACGCAAGTTAGATGCGACCCAAGTGACCCAAGCCGCCAGCGCCATGAGCATCAAACCGACGACCGTCGAAGCCACGGTCAATTGCCAAAGCGGCCGGCGGCGAATGACGATTCGCTCCGTCGGTACATGATCCGCGTTCACGATCGGCTGGCCGGAGAGATAAGCCAGCAGGGCATCGGCCATCGCCCCGGCCGCGGGAAAACGTTTGCTCGGCGACTTTTCCAGACACCGCAGGCAAATGGCTTCGAGGTCCGGCGGGATCCCATCGCGCAATTGGCTCGGCGGTATCGGCTTCTTGTGAACGACCTGCTCCATCGTCTCCAGCGGGCTGGATGCGCCAAAGGGTGGGTGCCCGGTCAGGCACTCATAGAGGATGGCGCCGAGGGCATACACGTCGGCCGACGGCCCGACCCGATCGCCCTCGCCGCGAGCTTGCTCTGGGGCCATGTAGTGCGGTGTCCCCAGGGCCACGCCGCTCTGCGTCAGACGCAGCGACTTGTTGAGCTGTTTGGCCAGCCCAAAGTCGGCGATCTTCGGCGTCAGTGGCGATGCGCGATCTCTTGACCTGCTGATGGCAGAGTGCGGATCGCCGGCGGCAAGGAGGATATTGCTCGGCTTGAGATCGCGGTGAATGATCCCCTGAGTGTGGGCGTAATGAGCTGCACGAGCCAACGGCTCCAGCAGTTCGGCGGCCTCGCGGATCGGCAATCGGCCATCGTGGCTGATGTGCTTGAAGAGGTTCCCGCCCGCCACGTACTCCATCGCCAGGTAGGCGACGCCGGTGTCTTCGCCGACCTCATATAGGCGGACAATGTTCGGGTGATTCAACCGCGAGACGGCGTCCGCCTCTTCGCGAAAACGGGCCAAGTCGGTCGGGTCGGCTTCTGGACCGCCGGGGATCACCTTGAGCGCCACCTCGCCGCCGTCACGCTCGTCGCGGGC
The DNA here is from genome assembly GCA_036266155.1 of Gemmataceae bacterium. GTDB lineage: Bacteria > Planctomycetota > Planctomycetia > Gemmatales > Gemmataceae > SIAJ01. The sequence continues at coordinate 4,072 of DATANR010000202.1, forward strand.
CAAATACACGGTGCTCATGCCGCCGCGGCCGAGCGTCCTGATAATCTCGTACGGGCCAATGCGCTGAGGCGTGATCGGGTTCGCGATCCGCGTCGGGACAGCATCGATGCCGTGCCCGTCCGTGGTGTCCGGCGCGTTGGGAACACCAGTGGCCGTTGGTCGGCGATCGGGAGAGTCGATTGACATGAGCAACCCGATTATATGCGACGCGTGACCTCGCCACGCAATGCATTACTTGCACTGCACACATTCCTCAAAGCGTTTCATCCAAAATTGTTGAAATGAATCGCAACGCAATCGCGGCCCACGTGTTTGGCGGCCGGTGGTTCGTACACTGACCTCCTTCACCCACGAAGCCGAGTTTTTTGCGATGCAACTGGCCAAAGTCCGCCGGTCTGACGGGACCACCGCGTTCGGCGCCGTCCGCGACGGCCGCATTCACTATTTCTCCTGGCCGGCCATGCTCGGCGACCTGCTCGCTGCCCCGGATCCAGCCGCCCTCACCGCGGAAGTGTTGCAAATCAGCCGCACGAGCGAAGCGCTCGACAAGGTCACGCTCCTGGCGCCCATTTGCCATCAAGAAGTCTGGGCCGCAGGGGTGACGTACAAGCGGAGCAAAATTGCGCGTGAAGAGGAGTCGGTCGGCGCCGCCCAGTTTTACGACAAGGTCTACACCGCCGATCGTCCGGAGCTGTTTCTGAAGGCGTCGCCGTGGCGCGTCGTCGGCCCCGGTGGCCCCGTGCGCATCCGCAAGGACGGCAAATGGAACGTGCCGGAACCCGAGCTGGCTCTGGTGATCTCGCCGTCACTGAAAATCGTCGGCTACACAATTGGCAACGACATGTCGTCGCGCGACATCGAAGGCGAAAACCCCCTCTATTTGCCGCAGGCCAAGGTCTACGACGGCTCGTGCGCGATCGGCCCAGTCATCACCTTGACGAGCGCGATGCCCCCTCTCCCGCAGGTTCAGATCAAACTGGAAATCGACCGAGCCGGCAAGCGCGCGTTCGAGGGAACGACGAATCTCGGCCAGATGGCGCGCACACCGGAAGACCTGGTTGGATGGCTCGGCCGCGAGACATCGTTTCCGCACGGCGCGATTTTGCTCACGGGCACCGGCATCGTCCCGCCGGATGCGTTCACGCTGGCGAGCGGCGACGATATCCGCATCACGATTGACGGCATCGGCACCCTGGCAAATCGGGTGGTATAACGTAACGGATCCAATTCACTAATGACCGACGCCGACGCGCTTCTTCAATCGATCCTGGCCGCCCCCGACGACGATGCTCCGCGCCTGATCTATGCCGATTGGCTCGACGAGCACGGCGACGCGGATCGCGCGGCTTTCATTCGCGCCCAAATCGAACTGGCCTGCACTCGGCCCAATCATTCAAAGCACGATTCGCTCGTGCAAATCGAGCGGACCCTGCTTGGCAAACATGCGGAGGCCTGGTCGGCCTGGGTCCCTGTTTGGGTTCGCGAGCGCAAATACCATCGCGGGTTTCTGGATTGGGTGCGCTGTGATGCGGATGCTTTCATTGCCGGGGCCGATGTGCTACGCCGGCACACACCCTTGGCGGGCGCACGACTGGATGGCAACCGTCACATCGCCAGACCGCTGTTCATTTCGCGATGCCTCGAAGGATTGCGCTCGCTGACGCTTTCTATCGACAATATGCCGCGCGGCGACTGGACGGGCCTTGCCGATTGCCCCTACTTGTATCGTTTGCGGGAGTTGATCCTGAATTCGAAAGGACCAGCCGACGAACTGGTGTCGGCGCTGATGAGTCCGGAGACCCTTCCGGCCCTCCGGCGTTTACGGCTCACGTGGTGTCGGCTCGGCGACGAACAGTCATCCCGGCTCGTCCAGCACAAGTGGTCGACGCGCTTGCGGGCGCTCGATCTACGCAACAACTTCATTGGCGATGAAGGCGCCATTGCGATGGCCGAGTCGCCGTACCTCGATCGACTGGTGATGCTCAATCTCAAGGGTAACGCTTTCGCCATCGACGGTTGGGTAGCGGAGAAACTGCGGCAACGCTTCGGGAGCCGGCTGAGGCTGTGACGGTTTCTCTGTGAACCTTTCCGCGATCTCCGTGCCTATGTGGTAACTGTTTTCACAAAAGGAGATCGCCCGTGTTCAAGAACATGTACATCAAGGCATTCGAAATCGGTCTGCGCTTCGACCGCGGCGAATTCGTCGGCCTGGTCGCGCCGGGCAAGCACCGGATCTTCGACCCGTTCGGCCGCGTGGCGGTCAAGGTCGTCGACGGCCGGGCCGTCTACCTGCAGCACCCGGACCTCGACGTGATCGTCAAGAGCGGCGTGCTGGCCGGCAAGGCCGACGTCTACGAGCTGACGGACATGCAGCGCGCGCTTGTCTGGATCGACGGCCGCTTCAACGCGGTGCTCGGTTCGGGCCTCCACGTACTCTGGACGGGCTACCGGCGCGTGCGTGTTGAAGTCATCGACATCGTCGCGGTTCGCCCGCGGCTCGTCCACGCGGAGCTGCCGGCGATCCTCGCCAGCGGTGCCGCCGGCAACGTGCTCGCGGTGCAGGAAGTGCCGGCCGAGCACGTTGGCGTCGTCACGGTCAGCGGCGTCCGCATGGAGACGCTCGGCCCGGGCGTTTACGCGTTCTGGAAGAACGTTGGCGTCCTGAAGGTCGTCGTGGTCGATCGGCGTGAGATGAGCGTCGACATCACGGGTCAGGAGATCCTGACGGCCGACAAGGTCACGCTGCGTCTGAACGCGCAGTTCGTCTTCCGCGTTGCCGACGCCGACAAGGCGGCAGCCACGACGGACGACGTGCGGACGGTCGTCTACCGCGAAGTGCAGATGGCACTGCGGCAGGCGATCGGGGCGCGCGACCTGGACACGCTGCTCGGCGACAAGGATGCGCTGGCGTCGGAAGTCACGGGCGCCGTGCGTCCGCGGGCCGCGGAGTTCGGCGTCGAGGTCGTCGCGGTCGGCGTGCGGGACTTGATCCTGCCGGGCGACATGCGCACCTTATTGAACAAGGTGATCGAAGCGAAGAAGTTGGCCGAGGCCGGCGTCATCTCGCGGCGTGAGGAAGCCGCGGCGCTGCGCCACCAGGCCAACACGGCGAAGCTCTACGTCGACAACCCGACGCTGCTGCGTCTGCGCGAGCTGGAAGCGGTCGAAAAGATCGCCACGGCCGGCAAGCTGAGCGTTGTGCTGGGTGAGAAGGGTTTGGCTGACCGGATTGTGAACCTGATTTAATTGGGGGCGGCGGGACGCATGTGCGGGCCCGCCGCTTCGTGCAACTCGATTGGCTCATTTCTTGAAATAGAATGTTCTGTTCGTTTCACCGTTTACATTCAATTCGGCTCGCGTTGCAGCTTTTCAGGGCTATTCCATGTCCGAAGATCCTGGCAACGCCGACCATCAATCCAATCAATTGAACGTTCAGTTTCCACGTGGCGTGAAGGCGGCGGGCGTCATCTGGATTCTCTTCGGTCTCGCGAGCTTGACGCCTGCATTGGCCTTGGGAATCGCGGCCGCACTGGGCGGGGCGGCTCGGAGTGGCTCGCGATTTGTGGTCGGCTCCGCGGGCTGCAGCATTCTGCTCACCCTGACATTTCTGGTAGTCGGCATTCAAACGATCCGGGGATCAGTCAAGGGGACTCGGACAATCGGCATCGCATCGACGCTCTTTGCCTTGCTCTGCGCTGGCCTGACAGTGTTCAATTTTGTGAGCATGCGTCAGGATCGCTACACGAGGGGGTTGGCGGCGCCCTGTTCCGCAGTCACTATGTTGTTCGTGGTCGCACCGCTTCTCATCGGCGGACTTATGGCAATTTCTAATCGGAAGGCCTATGCGGCGTGGCGAGCCGCGCGCGGCCTTCATCAAAGCCCCGAAGAAGAGGACTATGACGATCGACCGCGACAGCCCTCAAATGAATCTGAATCTTGAGGATTGAGAACTTGCTTTGATAACGCCAGAAGGCGGAACGCCCGTGCGTTCCGCCTTCGGTGCTGTGCGTGGACCACTTCTCTTAGCTCAGAACCTTCACCGAGAAGTCCTTGGAAGTTCCGCCGACGCTATCCGCGTACGCCACTTTGGCCGGCAACATAATCGACACCTTCTTGAAGCTGTTCGCGAAGATGCCGAACTCGTTGCCGCTGTTATCGTCAGTGACGCCCGACAATGTGACATTGTTCATGTTCGCGGCAATCACCGAACTGTTCTTGAACGCGGCCGACGACTTCAGCGTGGTCTTGAACGTTCCGATCGTTGAAGTCGGATCGTCGAAGCTGCCGTTGCCGACGTTGTTGCCCGTGTAGCCGACCTTGAGCTGACTGTTGATGAATGTGCCGACTTTGAACGTCTTCACGTTGCCATTGGCCACGCTGATCGTGCTGCCGTCGACCTGGCCCAGCACGTTGAAGCTGGTGATTGACGTGTTGCCGGCCCCGGCGCCGGTCACGTTGACGTTCGACTTGAAGTTGCCTTTGATGCTCACGGTGCCGATGCTGGGCGCGGTGATCGTGCCGCCGCTGCCGTAGGCCGCCGCCTTCAACAAGGCTAGCGGCTGATTGATCGTGATGTCCGTGCCGTTGACGATGGCATTCTTGACCGTGATCCTGGTCTTCTTCTTCGGAATGGATCCGACGGCGGAGATGTCCGCTCCGTTGGAAATGCCATTCAGATTGATGGTCTGCACTGGCCCAGTGAGAATGATGCCGTCGCCGTTCAGCAGTGTCTTGGGCATGTTGATCGACTTCACGCCGGTGCCTTCGATGCCGCCGAGCGCGACCGTGCCGTCGCCGCCCTTCTTGACGGTCATGGTGAGCACCGTCTTGTTGGGATCGGTGCTCGTCAACTCGATCAACGAAATCGGGCTGGCGCCGTTGGTCAGGAAGACCTGT
>DATANR010000203.1:0-21345 GCA_036266155.1 Gemmataceae bacterium
GTAAGCCCGACGTGGCGTGCCGTGCACGTCGGGCTTACGCCGCGACGCTCGCCTTTGCCGTCGCCGCGTTCGCCCGTAGGATTCCTCGATACCACGGGCCAAAACGCATGCCAATTCCCGTCGAAAAGATCATTCAACTGACCAGCGACGACCATCCGGTCGAGGTGCGCGGCGCCGCGCTCACGGTGCTCGGCGAACTGGGCGGCCGCGATGCCGCCGTCAACGCCGCCGTGCTCGAGGCACTCGAGGCGAGCGAGCCAGCCGTCCGCGTGCGGGCCGTGCGCGCGGCGGGTCAACTGCGGATTGACAAAGCCCTGCCGATTCTCATCGAACGCATCGGCCACGGCGGGCTCGAAGGCGAACGCGCTGCTGAGGCCGCGGCCAAGCTCGGGGCCAAGGGGGCGGCGGCGCTTCAGGACGTGATGCACAAGGTCGTGCCGGGCGTGCGCAAGTACATCGCGTCGGCACTGGCCGGCGCCGAGGCCGATGGTTCGAAAGACGCGTCCGGCATCGCGATGTTGCAGGAGCGCGACCCGGCGGTTGTGGAGGCCGCGGTCAACACGCTTGTAGGACGTTTGCCGACACTCGACGCGAAACGTAAACGAGGGCTGGCCGACGAGCTGTTTGAGATGGCGAAATCGAAGAAGATCAAGCTGACGCCGACGGGCGAGGCCGCGGTTATTCGACTCGCGATCTTGCTCGAGGACGAGCGGGCCGAGGTGCTGCTGTGGGATCGCATTCTGCCGCCAACGTCCCCCGAAGTGCGGGCCGCCGCGATTCAGGGGCTCGCCAAGTTCATCGATTCGCCGAGCAAGGACCAGCGGGCTCGGCTTTTCCAGTGTGCCGCGGACCCGCAGTTCCGCGTCGCGGCGCCGGCGATGATGCTGCTCGACAAGCTGCCCGTTGAGAACAAACAGCTCGGCGAATGGCTGGCGCTGCTCGACGCTCCCGACCTCGCGCCGCGGCGCTTCGCGCTCAACAAGATCGGTGATAAGGACACGGCCGAAGTGGCGGACACGCTGATTGAGCAGATCAAGCATCCCGATCGCAAATACCGTGGCGACGTGCTGGCCAAGCTCGCCCAACTCGCGAAGGGCCGCAAGGCGCTCGCGAAGCCGCTGCGCGATGCCGAGACGGTCGAGGAGGCCTGGGACCTCGCCCGCACCGTTGCCCCGCTCGCCAAGGGCGACCCGAAGACGTGGGGTGACGAGTTGTTCGCCGTTACCGCCAAGTATCTCGAAGCGAACGACAAGCGCGTCGATCCGCTGCTGTTCGTGCTACGCGAAGCCGGACCGACGGAGTTGCGCGATCGGCTCGAAGCGAAGGCGGTCGGCTTCAAGAAGAAGGAAGATTTTGAAAAGGCCCTCGTCTACTACAAGGCCGCCCATCGCGATCCGGCGAGCGGCTACTCGATCCGCCTCGGCCTCGCACTCGTCGGCTTGAAGCTGTCGACCAAGGACCTCGATGCCGAGGCCCGTGCCCACGATTCGCCGCTGCACCACTTCGCCGACTTGATTCGCCAAGACGAGCCGGCGACCTACAAGGAAGTCGAAGCGACCAAGTGGCTGACGGCCGACGAGTTGTATTACCTCGGCTTCCACTTCGCCGAGCACGCGGGTGTCATGGGCGAGTTCGGCGGCAAGGTGTTGAAGCTGTTGCTCAAACGCTTCCCGAAGAACAAGCTGGCGGCATCGGCCAAGAATAAGTTGAAGAGTTCGGGGGAACGATAGTCTAGCAGGGATCGAGTGAGCCGGAGCCCGAAGCGGGAGCGAGGGCGACGGCGGGTGCAAACCGGACGCCGTCGCCCTCGCTCCCGCTTCGGGCTCCGGCCTAACGAAACCATCCGACCAAGTGTCGTTGTCGGCTGAGGAGTTTTCCATGCGTCGCCTCATCGCAATCTTACTCGTTGTCACCGCCCCCGCCTTCGCGGAGGATAAGCCCAAACCGAACACGCTGACGCCGAAGGAAATCGCCGACGGCTGGATTCTCTTGTTCGATGGGGAGACGACGTTTGGGTGGAAAACCGAAGGCGATACCAAGGTAGAACGAGGTCTGCTCATCGCGGGCGGAGAAAAGGAAACGGTGTTGCGATCGAATACGCACTTCGGTGACCTATCGGTCAGAATTGACTTCAAAATAGGTGAAGATACTGGGTCGATGTTGCTGATGAGCATTGGCAAACAGCAATCCACACTTGACGCTAAAAAAGCCAAAGAGTTTAGCGCGATGATCACAAGAGATGGTCAGGTTGAGATTCGTGTGAAAGCGGGAATGAAAGCGAGGTTTCAAACCATCAGTTGTGTTCTTCCCGAGAAAGATAGTCCTTTCCCGACCGACACCGTTTCCCTCTTCAATGGCAAAGACCTCACCGGCTGGAAGCTCTACGATGCCGCCAGGGCCAAGGCAGCCGATCCGAAGATGAAGGAGACGGCGGTCAAGTCGCAGTATACGGTCACCAAGGAAGGCTGGCTCAACGTCAAGAACGGGCCTGGCGACTTGCAGACCGAAGGGCAGTGGGCCGACTTTGTCGTGCAGCTCGAATGCATCAGCAACGGCAAGCATCTCAATAGCGGGCTGTTCTTTCGGGCGATCCCCGACCTGTATCAGCAGGGCTACGAGGCGCAGATTCGCAACGAGTGGGTCGGCGACGATCGCACCAAGCCGGTCGACTTCGGCACCGGGGCGATCTATCGCCGGCAAGCGGCCCGCAAGGTTGTCTCGACCGACGGCGAATGGTTCACCATGACCGTGGCCGCCCACGGCAAGCATTTCGCAACGTGGGTGAACGGCTGTCAAGTCGTCGACTGGACCGACGACCGCAAGGAAAGCGACAACGCCCGCCAGGGGTTCAAGAAGGGCAAGGGCGCGCTCAGCATCCAGGGCCACGACGCGACGACCGATCTGAGCTTTCGCAATATCCGGATTCAGTCGCTCGACAAGTAGGTCAGGTTTCCAACCTGACCGGAAGAAGAGGACAGGTTGGAATCCCGTGAATTTGCCCTGAAAGGGCAGGATTTCACAGCCGGGGGTTGCGAGGCGGAGCCTCGCTACCCCCCGGAACGCGATCCGCGTGAAAACACCGAGTGCCCTGAAAGGGCACGATAGCCTTCACCGCGCATGCGTTATCGTGCCCTTTCAGGGCACACTTCGCGGTGAGGGCTTGGCGACCGTGGGTAGAACGCTGCGCGTTCAACCCACGGCTATGGAGTCCTGCCCTTTCAGGGCAAGTACAGGGACCTTTCGATCGGTCTCCCAAAAGGTCAGCTTGGAAACTTGACCTACATAAGACGACCGATCTGAGCTTTCGTAAGATCCGGATTCAAACGCGCGTCGACTCTTGGTTTTGAACATTTGTTCAGTAAACGACTCGCAGGGATGCACCGCGTGCGGTAGGATCCTTTTCAACCCTTTTTTCTCTTGGAGGTCGAGTCATGGCAATCATCGCTCACCTGATCGTCGGCGGCGCAGCCAAGGCGATGGACTTTTACACCAAGGCGTTCGGCGCAACGGAAGTTATGCGCATGCCGGCCCAGGATGGTCAGCGGCTCATGCACGGGCACATGAAAGTTGGCGATTCCGAGTTGTTCCTGTGCGACGACTTCCCCGAAATGTGCGGCGGCAAGAGTCGCGACCCGCTCAAGATGGGCGGCACCAGCATTGTGTTGCATCAATATGTGCCGAGCGCGGATGAAGCGATTGCGAAAGCTGCGGCCGCTGGCGCGACGGTCTCGATGCCGGCACAAGATATGTTTTGGGGCGACCGCTACGGCCAGGTCGTCGACCCGTTCGGGCATACGTGGTCGTTCGCGCACAAGCTCGGTCAGGGGGTATAGGGGATGGGGTATAGGGTATTTCAAACCGTGGGGCATAGGGTTTTTCAAACCCCATACCCCATACCCTCAGTCAGCGAACGTCATCCCCGTATCCGGCGCCTTGTCGTTGTCGGCCTTGAACCACTCGGGGTCGAACTCGATACGCTGGTGCTTGGCCATCGCGATGTTCGCGGTTAGCGCGAGTATGGCGTCGGCCATCGCGACTTCGCCGTGGCAGCGCGGCAGGCGCTGGATGTAGTGCTCTTTCTTGGTTTCCGCATCGGTCTCGGTCTTGTAGCCGACGCTGTCTTTCCACAGACGAATGCAGTGGGCGAAGTCGGCCATCTCTTCCTTGTAGCCGCGGCTCACCGGCCCGCCGGCACCGGCTGCCCCACCGCCAGCCGCGGCTGCTGCTGCGCCCGGCCCACCCCACGTGCTCGCCGCCTCGACGGCCGGCTTGTTGCCGACCTGGCTCACCGTCACCTTCGTATCGCGTGGCTTCGCGGCCTTGCCGGGCTCTTGCTCTTTGAAGAGCATCAACTCCGATTCCTGCGCGGTAATGAGCGTACCCCGCGTGCCCATCACGGTTTCGCCGTACGGTTCGAAGCCGTTGGTGCTGATCGATGAGTAGGTGACGACGACCACGTCGTCCTTGTCGGTCCCCGCGTGCGGGCCGCGTGGATGGTTCTTGCCGGGGAACTCGAAAGTGACGAAGACCTGATCGTCGATGCCACGCGGGTTGCGGCGGTTGGTTTCGTCGTGCACATCACCGAAGAACGACCGCGTCCCGACACCCATGACCGACAGCGGTTTCACCTTGCCAAGGAAGATGCTCGACGCGTCAAGCTGATGGCTGCCGAGTTCGGCCATGAGGCCGCCGCCGGTGCGGTTGTACAGCCGCCAACGCACCAGCTCTTCCATGCTCTTGTAGTCGTACTGCGCGAAAGAATCCTTCAACGCGTTGTAGTCTTCCGTCAGAATCGGCTGGAACCAACCGTCGCGGAACATCGGGGCCGGCTGGCGAATGCCGGGGGCCTTGTCGACGATGGACTTGCCATCGGCCGGCTGCTTCCAGAGCCACGAGAAATTGCGGTGCCACAGGGCCCGAATGTGCTTGATGTCGCCGATCACGCCTGACTGGATCAACTCGGTCGCGTGGGCATAGAGCAGGCTGTAGTGCCGCTGGTGGCCGATCGACAGGATGCGATTCGTCTCCTTCGCGACCTTGATCATTTCCTTGCACTGGCTGACCGTGCGGGCCATCAGTTTTTCGCACAGCACGTGCTTTCCGGCCCGCATGCACTGGATGGCCACCTTGGAATGCAGGTGCAATGGCAACGCGATGACGACGGCTTCGAGGTCCTTTTCCTTGTTGAGCATCTCCTCGATGCTCGTGTACATGTGCTTGTCCTTGACATCGTCCGCCTTGTCCTTGCCGTAGATGTTGGTGTAACCCTTGCGCGGCGACGGCGCCGGCTCGCCGGCGATGATGCGCTTTTGGTTGTACGGGCGAATGTCGCAAAGCGCGATGAATTCGATGTACTTCGGGTCGTGGTCGCCCATGAGGACGCCACCCTCGTCGCCGCAGCCGATGAGGGCGGCCTTGATCGGCTTGCCTTCGGTGGCCTGGTATCCGTAGTACGTGGCGGCCGCGACCGGTATCAGGGCTCCGCTAGCAATGGCGGCACTCTTCATGAACCCGCGGCGTGTCAATTCGCCGACGGCCGCGTTGGCATTGCCTTTGCCGAGTTCTTTCTGTTCGGCGGTGAGGTCGAGGGCCATATTTTCTCTCCGGTCAGTTGGCTGTGCGGTTATGGGACTCATGCGACGAATGGGACCTATCGGTCGTATAGGTCCCATAAGTCCTGTGGGACGAATATCAGCCGGCTAAAACTCCCCATCGCGGTTGCGTCGCCCGAACACACTGTGGATCAGCGCATCCACGCCGAACCACCGGCCGCTGCGGGTGCACATCAGGGCGAGCAGGGCGACCATTTCAATCACGTTCTTGTTAATGACGAGGTAGTTGCCCTCATTATTCGGCGCCGCCGGGATCCACGGCAGCGACGGTTGCGTCAGAACCGTCAGCAACAGAAAGATCACCGCCGAGAAGCACGACAGTCGCGTGAACAGGCCGATCAACAACATGCAGCCGACGACGAGCAGGAACCAGCGCGTCGACCAGTCGATGTAATCGATCAGCGTCCAGCTCTTGGGGAAAACCCACAGCCAGCGGTCGTCGGACTTCGACGGCGCGTAACCCTTGGCACGGTCCTCGCCCAACAGCGATGTGCCGGCCTGGGCACGCAAAGCATCCGATTGCGCCTTCAACTCGGCCTGCATCTGGCTTTCGAGCGCCTTCTTCTGCGCCTCGGTTTCGAGTTTGATGGCGTCGCTCGTATTCTTGCGAGCAAGCACTCCGGCGTAGGCCTTGCGCCAATTCTCCACGTCCTTAGTCGTCAGCGGCTCACCCGTGAACATGTCCTGATCGCTCAGCCAGCGATCGAAGCGGGCCTTGGCTTCGACGAGGGCCTTCTCAACCTCGGCCTTCTTGCCGTCGTTCATGTTCGGCGCAAAGTCTTTGACGTACTCGGCATACTCATCCCACATACGCGCCAGCGGATTGTGCGCTTCCGGGCCGGTCATGGGCGTGAGCATCGCCTGCAGCGTGGCCGACGCATCCTTGTTGTCCGCCTGGGCCGCATAGGCCGTGACGCGCGTGTCGAGCAATCGCGCGAGTCCATCCTTCATGATTTTGGTTTGATCGTCGAGTTCCTTCTGCAACTCCGTGCGGATGGCGGCCACGTCGGTCTTGAGCGTCCGCAGGCTGGCGCCTTCTACATCCTTGCCCATCTCGTGGAGCTTGATGTACGCCGCCTTCACGTCGTCGGACTTCTTTTTCAACTCCGCCGCCCGCTCGGCGACCGTGACTTCCTCCTCAAAGTCGGCGGACGTGTTCCCGGCGCCCGGGGCCTTGCGTTTGACCTTCAACAAGGTCCACGGCGCCTTCGGCGTCTTGGCCGCGTCGGCATCCGCGTCTTTCTCAGGCGGGTTGCGATCGACCTCCTTCTCGTGTTCTGTGCGAATCTTGCCAACCCATTTCACAAAGTCGGTCTTCGCCTGATCGACGGCAACCTGCGCCTTCGTCTTCTTCTCGTCATCGATCTTGTACTGTTCGACGAAGCGGTTCAGATAGTCGTCCCATTCCTTGTCGAGGGCTGCAGGGAAGCGTGATTTCGGGTCGGCGTTACTGGCGTCGCCTTCAACCGGCTTTAGCGTGAGCTTGTCGACAACTTGCTGATCGGGATCGCCGATGCGCGACTTGATGATCTTGCCGAACGGTCCCTCGGATTCGCGGAAGTACGTTTCAGAACTGAACGGCTTCTCGTTGACCGCCGATTTGCCGAGGCAAGCCGATTTGACCTTGCCGTAGCCTTCGTACGCGAAATGCCAGCCGATGCACAGGCGGAGGACGATTAAAAAGAAGGCGGCCCAGGCGGAAATGCGAATCATGAGGTCGCTCGCGGCCGGTCAACCCGGCGGTGCGGGAGAGTACGTCTGTGAATTCAAGTTGAACGTCAGTGGCCGATCCTGGCCGGCGGGCAAGAGCACAACGCCGATCTCAGGCCGCGATCGGCAAAACTCGGCGGTCGGCTCGACGCCGAGGACGAAGAAGGCCGTCGAGAGAGCATCCGCTTCCATCGCCGTCGGAGCGATCACGGACGTCTGCTGAATGCCTTCCGCGGGCCACCCGGTTCGAGGGTCGAGCAAGTGCCCAAGCGTTCGTCCATTGTACGCAAAATGCTGAAACGTGGCTGCGGAAGTGCCCAGTGCGACGCCGTCGAGATAGACGGTTCCGAGTCGCCGATCAGATTCCCAAGGATGCTTGATGGTCACCGGCCAGCCACGCGGCTGCCCCGGCGGCGTACCGATCGCCCGCACGCTGGACGCACCGCCATGCAGCAAGGCGGATGCAACGTGCCATTCTGTCGTTAGCAGTTCCGCGGTCCGATCAAGCGCATACCCTTTGCCGATCCCGCCGAGGTTGATCTCGAGGCCCTTGCGTAAATAGCGAACGGAGCGAAGTTCGCGGTCGAGCGCCAGGAACCGGGTTCCGGTGCGGCCCATCACGTCGGCCCGCTCGGCCAGCGTCGGCACGCGGCCCTCGCGCTTGAAAAAGCCCCACGTCTTGGTCAGGGCTCCGGTGGCAATGTCGAACGCGCCTTGTGTCTGTCGAGTGACGTGAGCGGCGAACTCGATCAGATCGAACAGGCCGCGTTCGACTTGAATTCCTCCATCAAACGCCTTCGCGTTGAGCTGGCTCACCTCGGAATGGTCGCGGAAGACAGTGAGTTGATCTTCCAACTCGTCGATTCGATCCAGCGCGGCCTCCACAACGACTTGCGCATTTGGCAATCCGAACGGCAGCAATACCTCGAAGAGCGTCGCCATCGCGCGCCGCGAAGCGCGCAGAACGGCTACGTCGGCCACGCCGACGGATACGTCAGTCGCGAAATCAACGTCAAAGAGAACTCGTTGCCACATGTCCGGGAATTGTAGCCGATTGTCGTGATGGCAACGATTCGGCAACGAGTTGCGGACACTCGAATAATCCGTCCACACCGTCCGCAAGTGCTTGAAGGAATACGCCTTGCGCCAATGTGCCGCATCGGTTGCGGGCAACTCGTTGCTTCGTTGCCGACGTTGCCGGCAACGAGCCAACCCCCACCCCCACGTGGCAACGAGTTGCGGCCCAGCCGCGCGCCACGTACGTTTTCACCATGATTGCCTTCACGCGTGACGTCAGTTCATCCATCGTGAACTGCGAGTTGACCCACTTGGGTCGCACCCCGATTGACCTAAAGCGGGCCCGTCGGCAGCATCACGCATACGAGGTGGCCCTGGCAAGTCTTGGTTGCGAAGTCCGCCGCCTACCCGATGCGGACGACCTGCCGGACGCCGTCTTCGTGCAGGACGCGGCCCTCGTCTTCGATGAAGTGGCCGTCATCGCAAGACCGGGCGCCGCAGCGCGGCGGCCGGAGACCGCGTCCGTCGCCGCAGCGCTCGCACCGTATGGGCCGCTTCGCTTCATCGAAGCGCCCGCCACACTCGACGGCGGCGACGTCGTCTGCATAGGCAAGCGCATCTTTGTCGGCCAAACCGCGCGCACCAACGCCGACGGAGCCCGGCAACTTGCCGACATCCTCACACCGTTCGGCTACACGGTCCTCCCGGTGGCGCCGACCGGCTGTCTGCACCTGCAAACCGCCATCACGCCCGTAGCCGACGGCGTCGTCCTCGTGAACCGCGCCTGGGTCGATCCTGCGGTGTTCGGCGGCGTCGAGATCATCAATGTCGACCCGTCCGAGCCGTTGGCCGCGAATGCGTTGCGCGTCGGCGACGCGCTTATCTTTTCCGATTGCTTTCCAAAGACGCGGGCACGCTTGGAAGCGCGCGGATTGCAAATTGTGTCCGTGGATACCACCGAGTTGGCGAAGGCGGAGGCCGGCGTGACGTGCTGTTGCCTGCTGGTTCCTTAGAATGGTCCGAGCCCGAATTCCCGAACGGAACCAGTCCATGGCGGCGCCCGAAGTCCAGGCGGTGAAAGAGATCGCGGCGGCTTACGAGCGCATGGCCGACCAGATCGGCAAAGTGATCGTCGGGCAGCACGAAGTGGTCGAGCAGATGATCATGGCGCTGTTCAGCCGTGGCCACTGCCTGCTCGTCGGCGTGCCAGGGCTGGCCAAGACGCTGCTCATCAGCACCGTTTCCCGGATCATGCACCTGTCGTTCAAGCGCATCCAGTTCACGCCTGACTTGATGCCGAGCGATATCACCGGAACCGACATTCTGCAGGACGATCCGGAAACGGGCCGCCGCAAGTTTTCGTTTCTTCAGGGCCCGTTGTTCGCGAACATGATCCTCGCGGACGAGATCAACCGCACGCCGCCCAAGACGCAGGCGGCGTTGCTCGAAGCGATGCAGGAGCACCACGTCACGGCCGGCGGCAACACGTACGCGTTGCCGGAGCCGTTCTTCGTGCTCGCCACGCAGAATCCGATCGAGCAGGAAGGCACGTATCCGTTGCCCGAAGCGCAGCAGGATCGCTTCATGTTCAACATCCGCGTCGACTACCCGACGCGGGCCGAAGAAATTCAGATCATGAAGACGACCACGTCGAACCAGAAGCAGGAGGTTGAGCCGATCCTGGATGCGAAGACGATCCTGCGCTTGCAAGAAGCAGTCCGCCAGGTCGTCGTGGCTGATCACGTGTTCTCGTATGCGGCTGATTTGGTGCGGGCGACGCGGCCGAAAGAACCGGGCGTACCCAAATGGGTGCCGGACCTGATCGCCTGGGGCGCCGGGCCACGTGCGAGCCAGTTCCTCATCCTCGGCGGCAAGGCGAAAGCCGTGCTGCACGGCCGGCTGCACGTCACGACGGAGGACATCCGCGAGGTGGCTTATCCGGTCTTGCGGCATCGGCTGATGACCACGTTCAACGCGGATGCCGAGGGGATCACCACGGACGAGTTGATCCGCCGCCTCATCGGCGCGGTGCCGCCGCCACAAGAGGAAGCAGCCGCGCGAGCCCGGCGCGGTTGACGACGACCGGCATGGCCTTTGCTTTGCTGTGCGAGTCATGTCGCACTCTGCCACGTCTCCTCGGAAACTGCCGCCGGTCGTTCGCGGGACGATCAAACTCCACTATGTTTCCGACGCGAAACCCGGCATTACGCGGCGGAAGGCCGGCAAAGGGTTTCGCTACGTTGACGCCGACGGCAAGGGGGTTCGCGATCGGCAAACGCTTGCTCGCATCCAGAGCCTCGTCATCCCGCCGGCCTGGTCGGACGTGTGGATTTGCCCGCGCGCCGACGGGCACATTCAGGCCGTCGGCCGTGACGAGCGGGCGAGAAAGCAGTACGTCTATCACGCCGATTACCGAACCGCGCGCGACGAGATGAAGTTCGAACGGATCGTGGCATTCGGCAAAGTGCTGCCGCGCATTCGCCGGGCCGTTGCGCGCGATCTCGCCAGGCCAGGCCTGGCACGCCGCAAGGTGCTCGCGGCCGTCGTCAAGCTGCTCGAAACCAGTCTCATCCGCGTCGGCAACGACGAATACGCGAAGGCCAACGGCTCCTTTGGCCTGACGACGTTGCGTGACCGACATGTGAAGATCACGGGCGGCCTCATCCACTTCGATTTTCGCGGCAAGAGCGGTGTGGCGCACGAGATCGACATCAGCGATCGCCGGCTCGCGCGCATCGTGAAAGCGTGTCAGGACCTGCCGGGCCAGGAACTGTTTCAGTACGTGAACGACGACGGCGAGGTCTGCGATGTCGGATCCGCCGACGTCAATCAGTACATCCGCGACGTGGCCGGCGACGACTTCACCGCCAAGGACTTTCGCACGTGGGCCGGAACGGTGCTGGCGGCATTGGCCCTCAAGGAATTTGAGGCATTCGATTCGGAGACACAAGCCAAGCGCAACGTGATGGCGGCGATCAAGTCGGTCGCCCAGCGGCTTGGCAATACGCCGGCCGTCTGCCGGACGAGTTACATTCATCCGCGCATCATTGACGCCTATTTGCAAGGAACCATGCTCGACGCGATGCGGCGCCGGGCGGCCAACGCGATGAAGCACGTGCGCAATCTGAGCCCCGAAGAAGCCGCGGTGCTGGCCCTGTTGCAACGCCGCCTCGTCAAGCACGACTGATTCTTACAACAGCGCTGTCGACGCCCGCTCTTCGTTGCGAATCGCATCCCGCTCAATCACTTCACAATCGTCGAGCACCGTGCTGTCAATGAACGTGCTGTCGGCTGAGCGCGCCGGCTCGGCGCCAAGCACATCCACCACGCTGCGGCGATCGGTTCCCTGCGGCGACCGAATCACGCCAGCCACTTCAATCGCGGCTTCGCGATAATCCGAATAGGCGAGCATCGCTTGATGAAGTCGACGCAGGCGATAATGCGGGATCGACGCGAACAGATGATGCGGCAGGTGATAGTCCTGGCCCACGGGCAACAGGAAGAAGTTCACGGTCCACGGCCGCAGAAACACTCGCGTGTTCGTGAGCCGGCCGCGGTCGCCATTGCCATGTTGCAGCAGTTGTCGCAGCAGGACGTAGAGCGGAAAGACCGTGACGAGCGGCAAGAACCAGAGCACGAGCCAGTACCACATCGCGGGCCGGCCGGTCAGGACGCTCAGCCACGCGAGCCCATGAAACAGCAGGAAGTAGCAGGTAAATCGCTGCAGCGTGGCGACGCGCAAGCTGATGTCCGGCTTCACGCGGCTGCGGTGGTAACACGAACTTGGCAGCAGAGCGAACACGAACATCGACAGCACCCAGAAGGCCGGGGGTAAGAACGCGAGCAACGACCAATCTCCTCGGTAGAGCAGCCAAAGATTCAGTCCGAGTTGGCCGAACACGCAGACGGCCCCGAGCCGCTTCGGCCACGTCGGGGCCGGCGACGCCGTGCGATAGACATCGCGATCGCTTGCGAACGAGTTGTCGCGGGCCCGACGACGCAGAAACGCGAACAGACGTGCGGGGCTGACAAGTCGAAGTAGAAACAGAACCAGTTGCCGCGGCCGCAATGGTCCGGAGGGCCAGGTGTCGGTGGCCCGCATCTGCAACACGTTTGGATCGCGGTCGGGATCGTTGACGAATTGATGATGCGCGAGATGCTGCAGCCGATACATGTACGTCGTCGTGAAGATCGGATACATGCAGAGCCAATCGGACGCCTGCTCGTTGAGCCAGCGATTGCGAAAAAGCGTGCGATGCGAACCTTCGTGGCCCAGCACGCCGAGATGATGTTGCCCGGCCCCGACCAGAAGGCCGGACAGGATCACAATTACAATCGCCCCGGCCCAACCGACCTCAGAAACACGGACCCATTCAAGCCCGGCCACGCCGCCCGCGAACACGATCAGCAGGATTAGCCATGACCGAGCGATATAGAACCAGTTCGTGCGATTGTCGGTCTGGCGGATGTCCTGAAGCAATTGCCGAAAGGCCGGGTCGCGCAAGAACGGCAGCGGTTCGTCATTGGTCGTCGACGGATTGGCAGTGCGTCCGTGCACGTCATCCCTTTGCGTGTCGCACCAGTTCGCGGTATTCTGCCCGGACCGACTTGTGGAGGAAACGCACAAACGATTTGTCGAGCGCGTGAATCGCGATCAACTCGACCACATCGGCAAAATCCTTGTGCGTCCGCCGCAAGTTGCCAAGGCCGCACGCGAGCTTCGACTGAATCAACGCGGCCAATGACAGGACAGGCAGCCCCTCGATTTGGGACACATGCCGGCCGTCCGCGGGGTCGGGGAAAACTGCGGACTGTCCGGGCCCTTCCGCCGCGCCCGCCATGACGAACTGAACCGCGACGCCGGATGCGGTTCGGAACTCTTTGTCGGAGTCATTCCAGGCGATCCCGTCGGATTCGAGCAATTCACGAACAGCTGGTCCGTCGTCCGGGCGAATCAGCACGTCGACATCAATGGTATTACGACGATAACCATGCAGACAAACGGCTACACCACCCACGACAGCATGGGCGATGCCCCGTTCGGCGAGCAACACATGGACCTGCGCGGCAGTCTCCCAAAGAGTCTGGTTTTCGAGCATCTGAAAGGTTCGCTGCGCGGTAGTCGCGGTCATGATGCGTTCCATTCTACCACGATCACGCCTTCAACGCCCCAATCGATTCTTCCATCGACGCGATCTGCTTTTCCAAATCAACGACCAGTTCTTTCTGCTGCGCCACCACCTCCGCGGGTGCCCGGCTCACGAAGCCTTCGTTCGCGAGTTTGCCCTTCGTGCCTTCGAGTTGCTTGCGCTTGTCGGCAATCTGCTTCTCGAGTCGCTTCACCTCGGCCGCCGGGTCGATGAGGCCGGCGAGGGAGACGTAGACTTCGAACTCCGGCGTCACCTGCGAGGCCGACTGCTTCGGCTTCGCGACCGCCGGGCCGGTTTCGAGTGTGCCAACGCCGGCCAGCGACGTGATGAACGTGCGCAGTGCCTGAAAGTCCGCGGCGATCACGTCGGTACATCGCACGAATACGTCGAGCGGCGTCCGCGAATCGACGCTGTAGCGGTTGCGCACGTCGCGGACGATGCGCACGAGTTCCTGCATACGGGCGATGCGCGTTTCCATGGCCGGGTCTTGCCATTCGGCCGGCAACGTCGGCCACGAGGCAACAACAACCGATTCGGTCGCCTTTGCGGGTGTCGGCAAGCCGCGTTCCGGGGCAACTTCGTTGAGCGCGTGCCAGAGCGACTCGGCCACGAACGGCATGATTGGTTGGACGAGACGCAGGATGCCGTCGAGAACGCCGACGAGGACGCGTTGGACGGCCCGACCGCCGGTCGCTGACGCTCCCGGCTCGCCAGAGCGGAAACGGCCCTTGGCCATTTCGAGATACCAGTCGCAGAACTCCGACCAGGTGAAGTCGTAGATCGTGCGCGACACTTCGTTAAAGCGATAGCCCTCCAGCATCTCGGTGACGGCATTCGCCGTCGTCGCGAGGCGCGACAGGATCCAGCGATCCTCGATCGGCAGCGACTTCGGATCGAGCGGGCCGGGCGTGTAGCCCTCCAGGTTCATGAGGATGAACCGCGTCGCGTTCCACATCTTGTTGGCGAAGTTGCGGCCGATCTCGAAGCGCTCGGAGCCTTGCGTGGCCGTCGGCAACTCGGGGTCGGCTTCCGGCCACGGGCCGCCGGGGCGGAATGGCTTCTTGCACGAGGCACATGCGAGCTTCTTGGTCCGCATGTACATGTGCTCTTGCTTGACCGGGTTCTCCTTGCCGCAATGCGGGCAGATGTTCGACACCGGCAGCCGCGAGTCCTGCGTCTCGCCGGCAATCGACACCATCTGAAAGCGCAGCGCGTCGGCCCCGTAGTTCTCGACGATGTCGAGCGGATCGACGCCGTTGCCCTTCGACTTGGACATGCCTTCACCGAACCCATCGAGCATTTTCGGCGTGATGTACACGTGCCGAAACGGCACCTCGTTCAAGTTGTAGAGCCCCGCGATCACCATGCGGGCGACCCAGAGCGTGATGATGTCGCGGCTCGTGACGAGCGTGCTGGTCGGGTAATAATACTTCAGTTCCGGCGTCTGCTCGGGCCACCCAAATGTCGAGTGCGTCCAGAGCATGGAGCTGAACCAGGTGTCGAGGACATCCGGATCACGCTCGAAACCATCAGCTTCCAGTGCGTTTTCGATCGCTTCATTACCGGGAGCGACGCACACCATGAACCGGACGGATGTTTCTGATTCGTGTTCAGGATCCCAAGCAATCGTCAAAGCCTTCTGCCATTTCTCTCGCGGCATTCCGATAAGGACCTTGGGCGTCGGGCTGGAAACGCTCGTCATCGTCTGACGCGATTGCTCTTCCACCTTGTACCAAATGGGGATTTGATGCCCCCACCAGAGTTGCCGGCTGATGCACCAGTCGCGTTTCTCGCCGAGCCATTCGAGGTAGGTGTTCGCGTAGCGCGATGGGAAGATCTTCACGCGGCCGCTCGTCACGGCGTCCATTGCCATTTGCGCGAGGCCGGGTTTGCCGTCCTCGCGATCACCCATCTTTACGAACCACTGGTCCGACAGGTACGGCTCGATCGGCGTCTTGCTGCGGTCGCTGAACTTCAGCGGGATGATGCGGTCTTCCTTGCCCTCGAAGAAGCCGAGCGATTCCATTTCCGCGACCACGGCCTCGCGGGCCTTGGCACGGTCGAAGCCCTGATACTTGCCGCCGTTCTCGTTGATCGTGCCGTCCGGGTTCAGGATGTTGATGATCCCGATCTCTGGGTGACGCAGGTAGCAG
The DNA here is from genome assembly GCA_036266155.1 of Gemmataceae bacterium. Lineage (GTDB taxonomy): Bacteria > Planctomycetota > Planctomycetia > Gemmatales > Gemmataceae > SIAJ01. Next base: position 15,643 of record DATANR010000203.1, read on the forward strand.
GCGTAGTCGTTCGGATCGTGGGCCGGCGTCACCTTCACACAGCCGGTTCCGAGTTCCGGGTCGGCAAGTAGGCCGTCGGCGATGATCGGAATCTCACGACCCACCAGCGGCACCGTCACCGTCTTGCCGATCAGGTGCTTATAGCGCTCATCACTCGGATGCACGCAGACGGCGGTGTCGCCGAGCATTGTCTCCGGGCGCGTCGTGCTGAAGCGGATGAACGTGTCCGCGAGTCCATTCACCGGATACTTGAACGTCCAGAAGCCGCCCTTCACGTCCTCGGTGTACGTCTCATCGTCGGCCACCGACGTTTGCAGTTGCGGGTCCCAGTTCACGAGCCGTTTGCCGCGGAAGATGTAGCCGTCGCGGAACATGCGGAAGAAGGTTTCACGCACGGCCCGCGAACGCGGCTCATCGAGCGTGAAGGCCGTCCGCGGCCAGTCGCACGAGCAGCCGATCTGCTTCAGTTGGCCAAGAATGCGCTTTTCGTACTGGTCCTTCCATGCCCAGATGCGCTTGACGAGTTCTTCGCGGCCAATGTCGCGACGAGTCTTCTTCTCCTCGGCCAAGATGCGTCGTTCGACCACCGACTGCGTGGCGATGCCGGCGTGATCGGTGCCCGGCATCCACTCGGCGTTATACCCCTGCATGCGCCGCCAACGGATCAACACATCTTGAAGCGTGTTGTTCAGAGCGTGCCCCATATGTAGGGCCCCGGTCACGTTCGGCGGCGGGATGACGATCGAGTACGGTGTGCGACCATCGGGCTCGCTGTGCCCAAAGTTCTTCGCGTCCCAATACGCGAGCCACTTGGCCTGCGCTTCCTTGGGGTCGTACGCCTTCGCCAATTCGGTTGCCATGACGGAAATCCAAATCATTAACCGCAGAGACACAGAGGCACAGAGAAGACAACAGATCAGTTCTTATTGTCTTCTCTGTGCCTCTGTGTCTCTGCGGTTAATTCTGGTCTTTGAACAGCTTGTACTCGATCGCATCTGCCAGCGCCAACCATGATGCTTCGATGATGTTCTCGCTCACACCGACCGTGCCCCAGACGTCCGTCTTGTCACGGCACTCGATGACGACGCGGACACGGGCGGCAGTGCCTTCGCGGGCGTTGACGACGCGGACCTTGTAGTCGACCAGATGCATGTCGTTGAGCGTTGGGAACACGGGCAAAAGCGCCTTGCTGATGGCTCCGTCCAACGCATTGACCGGGCCATCGCCGTCGGCGGCCGTGTGATAGACCGTGTCGCCGACTTTCACTTTGACTGTGGCTTCGGTGATTGGCCGGTCGGCTCGATCGACTTCGATGTTCACGCGGTAGTGAATCTTCTCAAACCACGGCTTGTACTGGCCCATGGCCTTCTTCACCAGCAAGTCGAACGACGCCTCGGCTGCTTCGAATTCGTAGCCGACGTTTTCCAGGTCTTGCACCTGCATCAGGATTTTTTGCATCAGTGCTTTGTCGTGCTGAATGCTGTACTTGGCCGTCTTCGTCAGGATGGTCGATTGGCCGGACAGTTCGCTCACAAGAATGCGGCGTTCGTTGCCGACGACCGCGGGGTCGATGTGCTCGTAGCTCACGGGGTTCTTGGCCACCGCGTGCGTGTGCATGCCACCCTTGTGCGCGAACGCGCTCGCTCCCACGAATGGCTGGCCGTTGCGGAAGTTCATGTTGGCGATTTCGTAGACGTAGCGCGACGCCTCGGTGAGATGCACGAGGCTGTCAGGCCGAAGCAACTGATACCCGTACTTGATCGACAGGTTCGCGATCACGCTGACCAGGTCGACGTTGCCGCAGCGTTCGCCGATGCCGTTCATCGTGCCCTGGACCTGCGTTGCGCCTTCACGAACGGCCGCTAATGTGTTCGCAACCGCCAATTCGCAATCATTGTGCGTGTGGATGCCGATGTCGCAACGCACGGCCTGGCGAATTGCCCGCACGCGCTCGGCGACTTGCTCGGGCATGGTGCCGCCGTTGGTGTCGCAGAGGATCACGCAACTCGCGCCGGCCTTCTCAGCCGCTCGCAATGTGCGAATTGCATACTCGGGGTTCGCCTTGAACCCATCGAAGAAATGCTCGGCATCGTAGAAGACCTGCCGGCCTGCCGCCTTGCAGACGGCCACCGAGTCGGCGATCATTCGCAGGTTTTCTTCAAGGTCGGTGCCCAGGATATCGCGGACGTGCATGTCCCACGTCTTACCGACGATCGTCACGACCGGGGTATCGGCATCGAGCAGGGCCCTGATGCACGTGTCCGTCGCGGCATCGGCGTTCTTCCGCCGCGTCATGCCGAAGGCAACGACCTTGGCGTGCTTGAGGGCCTTTCCCTTCATCGCCTGGAAGTACTCGAAATCCTTTGGATTTGAGAGCGGGTAACCGCCTTCGATGAAGTCGATGCCCAGATCGTCGAGCTTGCTCGACAAGAGCAACTTGTCCTGCAAGGAGAAGTTGATGCCTTCGCCCTGGCTGCCGTCGCGGAGGGTGGTGTCGTAGATTGCAATGCGCATGGCCTTCGGCCGGGTATGGGGTATGGGGTGTGGGGTTTAAGGTGTCGATCACACCCCATACCCCATACCCCATACCCTTTTGAAAACAAAAAACCCCGAAGCCGCCGGCTCCGGGGTGGGTCGTCTCGTTCGAGGTCCCGCCCGCGGAGCTAGTTCCCAATAATGACGACGACGCCGGCCACCGGCACGGCACGAATCGTCACGGGAATGGCAACGCGAACGGTCATGATGAAAGGAATCCTAAGGGATATCGGGAGGGGCGTCAAACGGAATTCGGCTGCATTGTCACCAGTAGACTAAGGCTGGTATTTTCAACCCGTCCGCTTGCCCTACACGTCCACCGCCGCGATGATGGGAATACACACGTCGCGCGGAGTTCTCCATGGCACAGGCAGTTGTCGATCCCGCGGAAATTCGTCGTTTTGCACACAACTTGAAGGTCTTCACGGGCGACGTGCGCGGCGATCTGTCGTCGCTGCACACGCAACTTCTGGCGCTCGGGGACACTTGGCGTGACCAGGAGCACGATCGGTTCACGCAGGAGTTCGAGCAGACGGTTGCGGTGCTCGAAAAGTTCTTGGAAGTCGCCGGCGAGCATGTGCCGTTCTTGCTTCGCAAAGCCGAGCGGATCGAAGATTACCTCACCCAGCGCTAAATCATGAGTCCTGGCGCCGACGTACAAGCCATCGATGCCTTGCAGGATTGGCACAACGCGTTGTGCTTGTTCCGCGATGAGTCCATGGAAGCGCTTGGCAGCATTTCGCTCGAAATTCGCCGGGCGTTTGACTGGATTGCCGAGGAAGGCAAGGCGTGGCATCAGGAGGCGCGCGTCGCCGAGGATCAGGTGGTGCAGGCGAAAGCCGAGCTGGCCCAACGGCAGACGCCGAACTTTGCCGGCCGCATCCCGGACACCAGCGTTCAGGAAGCACAATTGGCCCGTGCCAAGGCCCGGCTGCGGCATGCGGAAGATCAGATCGAAGTCTGCCGCAAGTGGGCCGTGCGTTTACCGAAGATGGTGAACGAGGATTACGAAGGCCCGTCGCGGCGACTGTCGAACTTTCTCGACGGCGAACTGCCGGCGGCGATTGCGCATCTGAGCGCGCAAATCGAGAGCTTGCATCTCTACACTCAGGTCAAGCCGACGTCGGCACCGGCGACTCCACCAGCACCGGAGGTTCCCCAATGAGAGTCGACGGCGGTCGCGGCAAACTCTACGACGCCCACAAAGTGATCCAGGCGCGGTGGGACGAGGTTTCCGAAACCTGGTCTGATCAGGTGAAGGCCGAATTTGAAGAAAAGACCTGGGCGCCGCTCCATCAGTACACCGCCGATGGCTTGCGCGCGATCGATCGGCTTGCACAAATCCTGAATGAATGCCGTCGGGCTTGCAGCGGCGACCAATAATTTTCCCACCGGGACGCTCGGGTTGGTGTCCGCGCAAATGCCTTTCAATTCATTGCACGACACCGTCTAATCAGAGATGGCCAAACACACACCGGGGTTGGCCATCTCTGCCTGTCAGTTCGATAGTTAAACTCTTATCGGATAGATAGATGCATCAAGAAAGTGAAACTTCAATTCTAGCGCCAGGAACCACCGAAGTACATCGGCTCATTCGCTTCGATTCGACATTCAATTCGTTGTCCAGGTCTGGCCTCCAGATCACGAATGAACCGCCTATATTCACGCGAAGAATCACTCCGACGCATCCAGTTGCCGCTCTGCAACCACAAGTTCCGCGCGATGTCCCTCGTTCCGCCCTGCCCGTCGTGCGTAAACTGAACTATCACTTCATGAGGGACCGGGCCCTTCACCCACCCGGGCGGAGACAGGCATGAGCGTCAAGTCGCCCCCGGCGAAGGGGGCACCGGCCACGCGGGTTAACCTCTACGAGCTGGAACGAAGCACACTGCATGATCTGCTCAAACTGGTCGAGGCGCGAGCCGCAGCCGATGTGGCCGCCAAGTCCGCCAACACCGGCGCCATTTCGTCGGCCGAGAAGGACTGGGCGCGCGCCCGCAAGCAAGTCGCCGTCGCGCGCGAACAAAACCTGACGGCCCTGGAAGCCGCCCGCGTCGAGGCGATTCAACAACTCAACGAACGCTTTCAAGCCGAAACCGCGGCGGCCGATCTTGAGCTGGCCGAAACCAAGAAACGGGTCACAACGGAATGCGACGAGATCGAGCAGAAAGCACGAACCGCGTACCAGGACACGCGCTGGACAGCCGACTCGATGCACGAGGCGGCCGAGAAATCGGCGAGTGACGAACGTGAAGAGATTCGCCGTTCCGCAGCCAAGACAGCCGAGCGGATCAATGCCCTGTGGAAGGAGGCCGAAGGTCCACTGGCGCGGGCGGCTCTGGAACGTGCCGACGTGGAAGTGCCGACCTCGCAAGCGGCAGGCGGCCTCATCGTCGACCCGGCACGGACGATTGAGGAGCAGTTCGAAGCAGCGCAATTGGCCCTGGGCGACCTGCGCGATTCACGGCGGCTTAAGTTGGCAACGCCGATGGGGCTTATTTTCATTGTCGTGCCGATCGGCATCCTGTCCGCGATCCCGTCCTTGCTCGTTGAACAGAAAATCGTCGCAATCATCGGCGGTGGGGTGGGCGCATTGGTCATCGCCTTTCTGGTCCACTGGCTGCTCCGTCGCTCGGCATTGAAGTGGGGAGCGGCGCGCGCGCACGATTTCGGCACGGCCCTCGCGCGCGTCGGCGAAGCGCGGGTTACTCTCTTGAAACGGGCGGACTCCGAATACGTCCGCCGCCTGACCGAAGCCGGTTCGGTGCGCGAACAAACGAAAGCGCATGCCGAATCGATCTATCGGCCGCTCTCGGAGAAAAACGCGGCCCGCAAGGCGCGTGAACTGACCGAGGCCACCGACAAACACGCACGCACGACCGATCGGCTGCGCTTCTGGCGCGTCGATGCGACCGACAAGGCCGAAGAACATTACTCCCGTGCGAAGACCGATTCCGAGGATCGCTACTCGGCCGCCCTGAGCGACGCCGAACGACGCGCTCGCGATATCGGCTCCGAAGCGAAAGCCACTCTGGCCGATGCCGAGCGCAACATTGCCGTCGAATGGCGCGATGGCCAAGATCGCATCGGTCGCGCGTTGAACAAGCTGCGTGCCAACGGTCTCGAACACTTCCCTGACTGGAACAGCCCCTTCTGGTACAACCCGCC
>DATANR010000204.1:0-16192 GCA_036266155.1 Gemmataceae bacterium
CACGCCGGGGCTCCGCTCGTCCAGGCATTTGCCCCTTGCCTGCATCACCTCTGCTGCTGACAATTCCTTTGAAATCACCGCGACGGCCGACCCCGCTCCCACCTAACGGCCCGTCGGCCGCCTCTCCATTCCGCTTCCCTCCGAAAGGACCTCATGAGCAGCGAATCTCTGGTCGCCCCCACGCGGCGCGACGCAATCACCGGCGGCATTGCCGTCGCGTCGACGCTCGGCATCGGACTTTCCGGCCTGTATGCGGGCGAGAGCAACACGATCAACATCGCCCTGGTCGGCTGCGGCGGCCGTGGCACCGGCGCCGCGATGAACGCCCTGGCCACGCAGCAAGGACCGGTCAGCCTCGTGGCGATGGCCGACGCCTATGAAGATCGTCTCAAGGGCAGTTTTAACCAGATCGCCGGCAACAAGCGATTGAAGGACAATGTGGCCGTCACCGACGACCGCAAGTTCGTCGGCTTCGACGCTTACAAGAAAGCTGTCGATTGCCTGAAGACAGGCGATGTGCTGATTCTCGCCACGCCGCCGGCCTTCCGCTGGCCGCATTTCACGTACGCCATCGAAAAGGGCGTCAACGTCTTCATGGAGAAGCCGGTCTGCGTCGATGGCCCGACCGCCAAGCGCATGTTCGCGCTGGGCGAAGATTCGGTCAAGAAGGGCATGAAGGTCGGCGTCGGCCTCATGTGCCGGCACTGCGAAGCGCGCGGCGAAATGGCCAAGCGCATCCGCGACGGCGCCATCGGCGACATCACGCTGATGCGGGCTTACCGACTTGCCGGGCCAACGGGCAACATGCCGGTGCCGAAGAAGCCGGAGAAGATCAACGAGCTGGAATACCAGATTCGCCATTTCCACGGCTTCCTCTGGGCCAGCGGCGGCGCCTATAGCGACTTCTTGATTCACAACATCGACGAATGCTGCTGGATCAAGGACCAGTGGCCGACCACGGCCAAGTCGAACGGCGGCCGGCACTATCGCGAGGGCTGGGTCGATCAGAACTTTGACACGTACACGACTGAGTTCACCTTCCCGGACGGCACCAAGCTCTTCATGGAAGGCCGCACGATCGCCGGCTGCCACAGCGAGTTCGCCAGCTACTGCCATGGTACCAAGGGCTCCGGCGTGATCTCCGAGAGCGGCCACTGGCCGTCGCACGCCCGACTCTTCAAGAGCCAGCAGCAAGTCGAGAAGGATATCCTCTGGGAGTTCGGCGAGGAGCGGAACAACCCCTATCAGGACGAATGGGAACACCTGATGAAGGCGATCCGGCAAGACAAGCCGTACAACGAGGTCAAGCGCGGCGTCGAGGCAAGCCTGGTGACGGCGATGGGCCGCATGTCGGCGCACACGGGCAAGATCATTACCCGCGACATGATCCTGAATGGCGGCCAGGAATTTGCGCCGAATGTCGACAAGATGGTCGTTGGCGGCGAGGCGCCGGTGAAGGCCGACGCGAAGGGGATGTACCCACTGCCAATGCCGGGCCAGAAGACGAAGACGGAATATTAGCGAGGCGAAAACGACAGGCGAGCGGAGCCGCGTAAGCGGCCCGATGAAGTCATTATCGGGCCGCTCACGCGGCTCCGCTCGCCAAAGACAAACGGCCGGCGAGGGGTCACCTCGCCGGCCGTTCGCATTTTGAATAGTTGCTCGACTTACTTGTCGCCCTTCTCTTTATCCCCCCGGCTCACCTTGATCTGGCCGCGGAGGTATTCGAGGGCCATGTCGAGCTGCCGATCCTTGAACTCTTTCTTCGTCGTTTCCTTGGGCGGCAGGTCGCGGCGCGGGATGATTGACCAGTTGTAGAGCCGCTCGGACAACTCATCGCGTTCGGCCCGTTCGAGCTTCAGGTCGTAGCCTTTGTCCGGCTTAACGCCCCAGTCCTCTTCTTCCTTGCCGGTCGTGCTTGCCTTGTTCAGGTTGCGCCCGCTCGGCGGCCAGAAGGTCGCGATCGTCATCTTGATCTTCCCGCCCGTCGCCGGGAATTTCTCGACGTTCTGCACACTGCCCTTGCCGAAGCTGCGCTCGCCCATGATCACGGCGCGACCGTGGTCTTGCAAGCAGGCGGAAAGGATTTCGCTTGCCGAGGCCGATTGATCGTTGACGAGGCAGACCATCGGGAAGTTGAGATAGCTGCCGTCGTGGTGCCCTCGATGCGTCTCCTCATTGGCCCGGCTGTTGCCCGGCCGGATCGAGACGATCACGCCGTCGTCGATGAACATGTCGCACATGCGAATGACGACGTCGAGATAACCACCGGGGTTATCGCGGACGTCCATGACCAAGCCCTTGACGCCGTCCTTGCTCAGTTTCTTGAGAATCGCCCCGACTTCCTCGTCGGAATACCGCGAGAACTGGTTGAGATAAATGTAGGCGATCTTGTTCTTCGGATCGACGTAGTAGTCCCACGAATCGTCCTTCTCGTTGCGCTTCCAGCCCATCGCGCTTTCCACTCTGACCGTGTCGCGGGACAATTCCTTGAAGATGGGCTCCTTCTCGCCTTCGCGCTCGATCTTCAACTTGATCTTGGTAGCGGGCAGGCCCATGATCAGCTTGACCGCGTCCTGCGTTTCCATGCCCTTGGTCGACGTGACCTCCGGCTTGTCAAACGGATTGCCCTTTTCGTCGACTTCGCGAATGATGTCCAGGATCAAATCGCCGGCCAGGATGCCGGCCTTGTACGCGGGACTATTGCGAATCGGTGAAACCACGAGCAGCGCATCGTGGGAGATGTCGCGACGAATGACCACGCCGATGCCGCGGAAGCTGCCGTCGATCCCCTTTTCCATGTCGGGGACTTTTTCCTTGTCGATGTACGTCGTGTAGTCGTCGACGAATTTGCGGAGCGCGAGCCGCGTCATGATCCCAATGTCTTTGTCCTCGGCAAAATCTTCGCGCTTGCCCAGCGGCGCTCGCGCCTCTTTCAGAAGCTCTTTGACTTCCTTGTCCGAGTAGTCTTTGGCTTTCGTCAATTGGTCGGAGATACTATCGGGCATCTTCACTTCGGCGCCCTTGTATATCCCTTTGATGCCGGCCGCGGCCATCTCGCCGATATTGAGCTTCTTGATGTACCGGCGGCGAATCATGTCGAGGGCCGCGAATTCCTTGTCCGCGAACTTCTCGGCGTCCTCCGCGGACAGCGTCATCGCTGTCTTGGTGCGCTCGCGAGCGGCGGCGAGCTGGTCGGCCGTCAGATCACCGTCGGCGAACTTCTGGTAACTCTTGCGCAGGTCTTGCAACGCCTTGAGTCGCGGCATGCGTGCCAGCAGTTTCTTGCCTTCCTCAGCCGTGTCCTTGTCCAACTTGGAGTCGGTGGCGATCTTTTCGAATTTGTTCAGCCGCTCTTCCGCCTTGGCGGCCGCTTCCGGATTGCGCGTCACCGCGAAGTAGGGAGCGAAGCCGTTGACTCGAAGAGCCTGGAGCTTCTCTTCCGCCGTTTTACCCGTGAACGCCGCCTTTTCCGGCAAGTGCTTGTCGACGTACTTGATCAACTCGTCGAGGAACACGTGGCCATCGGCCTCGTAGCCGTCGTTGTCCGCCTTGCCGCGCAGGGCCTCGGCGACCACGCTTGTGAACAGGCCGTTCTTGCCGACCTCAAGCATCGGCTGAATGCCGTTGCCGTTGCGGAACACGACGCGGCCCGGTGGCGGTTCGGCATCGACGTCCTTCTCCGCCAGACCAAGGAACACCCGAACGAAGTCGCCGATGTTCGGAGCGAGCATCTGTTCTTTGGAATTGTGCCCTTTCAGGTTGAGGTCGAGAAACACGAGGACTTGCTCGGACTTTAGTCCTTTGAATTGCGCCTCCAGATCACCGCCGAAAATGCCTGTCTTCAAACGATCTTTGAAGTTGGAATCCTCGGCAAACAGGCACGGCTTATCGCCGGCCGTGGCGCCTTGCATCACCATGTAGATCAGCAGCGTGTCGTCCTTGCCGACCTTCTTGACGGCGTCGCCGATAGCGCTCAGGATGTTCGCCTTGGTTCCTTCTTTCGCGCCGAATTTCTCGTCGGCCTTGGAGAGCAGCACAGTTACGTGTTCAGTTGGAATGCCGCCGACCGCTTTATCGGTCAGGATGCCGGCGATGGTGCGGGCGTCTTCATCTGCCGTCGGCCGCGGCTTGATCTCGCCGTCGGAGAACGAGCCGACGCCGACGACGACGGCATAGGTGTTGGTCTTGTGCGGAGCATCATCAGCGCGAGCCAGCAAGCTGCCGGCACAAAGGGCAATGGCCACGGCCAGCGCGCCGAGCCGGAACAACCGGTTCATCGTCTTGGGTCCTTTCGTTTCACCCGAGTGCGGGCTGGTCGGGTCCCGTCTCGAAAGCCTGTGTGGAAAATGCAAGGGTATGGGGGATGGGGTATTGGGTTTAGAAACGGTTTGACTGCCCGAGCCTCGGTCGTCAACGATACCCTGAACCCTATCCCCCATACCCCACCTTAGGGTAGGCCCATTAGTGCCGAAGTTGGCAACCCCGTCAACCCATCTTACGCTCTCTAACGACCGCCGGACCGTCCAAAAGTCACGAAAGCGCAACTAGCTGTTTGCCAGGCAGTTCAAGATTTCCATGCCTTTCACGAGCTTCTCATCCGTGGCCGCGTAGCTGACGCGAATGTGCGTATCTCTTCGACCAAACGCGATCCCCGGAATGACCAGCAAGTTGTGTTCGATCGCTCGTTGAACAAATTCCGTGCCGGTCCCGCGGGGCACGCCGGGAAACACGTAGAACGCGCCGCCCGGCCGCTTGAGCGCGAAGTTCTTTTGCAGCGATTCGTAGACGAAATCGCGTTTCCGCTTGAAGTCCGCAACGATCGGGGCCACATCGAAATCGAGTGCGGCAACGCCTCCATGCTGCACCGGCGCTGGTGCACAAACGAACGTAAACTGTTGCAATTTGGCCATTTCTTCGATCAATCGCTTGGGCCCATGTGCATAACCGAGCCGCCAGCCCGTGATGCCGTAACTCTTCCCGAAGCCATCGAGTACCAGCACATTCGGATCGAACTCGGCCGCCGAGCGGAACGGGCCGCCGTACCAGAACGATCGGTAAATCTCGTCGGCGATCAGCAGCACGCCTTTCTCGCGGGCCAGTGCTACCAAATCACGCAGCGTCTCGGCATTGACACACGCGCCGGTCGGGTTCGACGGGCTGGAGAAGAGGATGGCCTTCGTCTTGGGCGTGATCGCGGCGCGGACCTTGTTCGCGTCGATTCGGAAGTCCGGGTATGTATCGAGGACGACCGATGTGCCGCCGGCTAACGTCACCAGATGCGGATACGCGACAAAGTAGGGATCGAAGAGGATGATCTCGTCACCCGGATTCATCGTGGCGCACAGCGCGAGCATGAGAGCGCCGCTGGTGCCGCTAGTGACAAGCACCTCACGATCCTGGCCCGGCAGCCGTGCCGCGACATCGTTCCGCAAGCGATCCCGCAATTCGGGAATGCCTTGCGTGACGGTGTAGCCGTTGTCGCCGCGATCGATCGCATCCTTCGCGGCCTGACGAATGGGCTCGGGTACCGGGAAATGTGGCTGACCGATGCTGAGGTTGATCGGGTCCTTGAGCTTACGGCCCAGTTCAAAGATCGTGCGGATGCCCGACGCTTCGATACGGCCCATCCGGTCGGCAATCCAGTGATCGAGCATTCAGACCTCATCACTCAAACCACGAAAGACACGGACTACACGAAAATCAAAAGGCAAATTAGTGACCAATCCGTGACTCGGGAACCAATCTCTATTTCCTCATTATTTTCGTATCTTTCGTGTGTTTCGTGGTTTCCTTCTTTCTCATTCCTCGTCGCTGATGGGGCTGCCCATGTCCGTCGCGATCTGCTTGAGTTCGTCCAGCACTTGCCCGATGCGCTCGGGACGGCGTTCCGGGTCATAGGCGAGACATTTGTGGATCAGGTCGCACAAGACATTTGGAACCGCCTTGTTCAATTCGCCGACCGGCGTCAGCATCTGCGTGAATGCCTTGGCCCCAATGCGCAACGATTCGACGCCGGCCCCCGGCATGACGCTCGGCGGCAACTTCAACGTCGTCAGCCGATACATCGTCGCGCCGAAGTTGTAGATGTCGGTCCGCTCGCTGATGACCTTGCTACGGGCCGTTTCCGGGGCCATGTATTCCGGCGTGCCCTGCACACGATCTTTCGGCTCACCCTTGATCCACGCGAGGCCGTAATCGATGATCTTCACTTCGCCGCGTCTGCCGTACAGGATGTTGTTCGGCTTCAAGTCCGCGTGGAAGACGTTGCGGCGATGCATGTGCGCCAGGCCCGCGGCGACCTGGGCGAAGACGGGAACAAGCTGGTCGAGCGGCACCGGTGTCGCGTCGAGCGTTTTGCCGTTGACGTACTCAATCAGCACCTCGGCCTTCTTGACGGCCATCAAGAGATTGCGCTTCAAGTCCAGGCAATAAATCTTGATGAGGTTCGGGTGGTTGAGCATCTGGGCGACGCGAAACTCGTGCTTCGCCTGGTCGAGAAACTTTTTGTCGTCCGGGCCGTCGATTGTGACTAACTTGACCGCGTACTCGCGCGAATCCGCATTGCGGCGCACGTGTAAAATGGTGCTGTGAGCGCCCTTGCCGAGCGTGCCGAGCACCGCGTATTTGCCGATCGATGCGATGGTCGCCACGGAAGGCCCCTTGCTAGCGAACGGGGTGCATCTTAGCGTTCGGGCCGTGAGAGGGAAGCAAAGTGAGCGTGGCCGGCGATTTGGAACAACGGACTCGTGCTTACGGGCAGGAAATCTTTGCCCGCGTCGAGCGTCAGGGGCCGCCGGCCTTCACGCCCGCCTGGGTCGACCAGCTGCTCATGGACTGGACCATGAGTTCGGAGCCGCTGAAGATTCAACTCTTCCGCTTTGTCGATGCCCTGCCGCGACTGCACGATCCCGCGGCCATCGCGAGCCATCTGCGCGAATATCTGGGCGAAGCCGGCGACGCGGTCCCGTGGTGGTTGCGCTATGGCGTGCGCATGCTGCCGGCTGGCGGCCTCGGCGGTCGGCTGCTGGCGAAGGCATCCAAGTGGAATGCCGAGCATCTGGCACGGCGATTCATTGCGGGTTCGAATGTCGAGGAAGCAGTTCGGTCGGTCGAACGATTGCGAACCAAGTCGCTGGGCTTCACCGTCGATCTGCTTGGCGAAGCGACGATCACGGAGCCGGAAGCGGATGCGGTGCAGAAGCAATATTTGGAGTTGATCGCTGGGCTGACACGCGAGGTCAACAATTGGGAGGAAATCCCACTTATTGATCGCGACCATCTAGGCCCGATGCCGCGGGTGAACGTGTCAGTCAAGCTGTCGGCCCTGTTCAGCCAGTTCGATCCGATCGATCCGGAGGGCACCAGCCGGGTCGTCCGTCGCCGGCTCCGGCCCATTCTCGACGCGGCCCGTGCGACCGGAGCGTTCGTCAACTTCGACATGGAGCAGTACGCGTTCAAGGACACGACGCTCCGCATATTCCGCGAAATCCTGGAGGAGCCGGCGTATCGCCACTGGCCACATGTCGGCATCGCGATACAGGCTTATCTGACTGACACGGAGCAGGATCTCCGCGAACTTCTTGAATGGACGAAGGCCCGTGGCGTGCCGGTCTGGGTACGGCTCGTGAAGGGGGCCTATTGGGATTTCGAAACGGTCATCGCCGACCAGAACGACTGGCCCGTACCCGTGTGGACCGAGAAATGGCAGTCGGACGCGTGTTATGAACGCTGCACGCGGCTCTTGATGGAGAACTATCAGTGGTTGCGGCCCGCGTTTGGCACGCACAACGTCCGCAGCATGTCCGCGGCGCTGGCGATGGCCGATGAACTCGGCGTGCCGACGAACGCCTACGAATTTCAGATGCTCTACGGCATGGGCGACGAATTCAAGGAAGTGCTCGTCAACCTCGGCCGGCGTGTCCGCATTTACACGCCATATGGTCAGCTCCTGCCCGGCATGGCGTATCTGGTTCGTCGGCTTTTGGAAAACACCTCGAACGAGTCCTTCCTGCGGGCGACCCAGGGGGGTGGCATCCCGGAAGGGGCTTTGCTGATGAATCCGACTGAGCGATCAGAGGTCAGAGGGCAGAGGTCAGAGGTCAGTAGTCAGAAGTCAGAGGCTCGACCCGTTCGGTTTCACAACGAGCCGCCGAGCGATTTTGCACGTGCGGACGTGCGGCAGAAGATGCAAGCGGCCCTCGACCGGGTTCGTGGCGAATTTGGGAAGACCTATCCGCTCGTCATCAACGGCCAGTCGGTCTCGACCGCCGAGACGATCGACTCGCTCAATCCTTCGCATTCGTCGCTGGTCGTCGGCAAGGTTGCGAAGGCGACCGTTGCCCACGCCGAGCAGGCGATCAAGGCAGCGAAGGACGCATTCGACGGCTGGCGTGATACGGAGCCTGCGGTGCGAGCCGACTATTTGCGCAAGATTGCGCGCGGCTTCCGCGATCGTCGGTTCGAGTTGGCCGCGTGGATCGTGCACGAGACCGGCAAGCCGTGGCGTGAGTCGGACGCCGACGTCGCGGAGGCGATTGACTTCTGCGATTACTACGCGGACGAAATGCTCCGCATGGCGAGCCCCCAGCGCCGCAACGTGGCCGGCGAGGAGAACGAGTACTTCTACGAGCCGCGTGGCGTGGCCGTGGTCATCGCGCCGTGGAATTTTCCCCTCGCGATTCTCACTGGCATGGCGGCCGCGGCCCTGGTGACCGGCAACGCCGTCATCCTGAAGCCGGCCGAGCAATCGGGTGTGATAGCCGGCAAGTTGATGCAGGTTATCCAGGCGGCCGGCTTGCCGAAGGGCGTCGTCAATTTCCTGCCGGGCATCGGCGAGGAAATTGGGCCGACACTGGTCACACATCCGGATGTCGCATTAATCGCCTTCACGGGCTCGCTCGGGGTCGGCCTCTGGATCAACGAACACGCGGCGAAGACGCCGACCGGGCAGGATCATGTCAAGCGTGTCATCGCCGAGATGGGCGGCAAGAACGCGGTGATCGTCGATGCTGATGCCGACCTGGATGAAGCGGTCAAGGGCGTGGTCGACAGCGCATTTGGTTACCAGGGCCAGAAATGTTCGGCCGGCTCGCGCGCGATTGTGCTGGAACCCGTTTACGATGCGTTCCTCGCCCGGCTGATCGACGCGACCAAGAGTCTGACGCTGGCCCCGGCCGAGTCGCCTGGTTGCGCCGTCGGCCCGGTCATCGACGCCGATGCAAAGGGACGCGTCGACAAGACAATCGAGGCCGGCAAGAGCGAAGCCCGCCTCGCCTACTCCGGCGACCTGGGCTCATTGAAGGGCGAGGGCTACTACGTCGCCCCGCACGTCTTCGCCGAGGTTTCGCCGACAGCGACACTCGCTCAGGAAGAGATCTTTGGTCCGGTTCTCTCGGTCATCAAGGCACGCGATCTGGAACATGCCCTCGAGATCGCCAACGGCACCAAGTATGCTCTCACGGGCGGCTTCTTCTCACGGAGCCCACGGAACATCGACGCTGTCCGTCGCCGCTTCCGCGTCGGCAACCTGTACATCAATCGCAAAAGCACCGGCGCCCTGGTCGACCGTCAACCCTTCGGCGGCTTTAAGCTGAGCGGCATCGGCTCCAAAGCCGGCGGCCCGGATTACCTGCTGCAGTTCGTCTTGCCTCGGGTGATTACGGAGAACACGATGAGAAGAGGGTTTGCACCGGAGGCGGCGGCTGGCGGCAAGGACGGTGAACGATGAAGATTAGACCGGATGAGCGCACGTATTCGCGACCTGATGAGCCGGAATACGGACGGAAAATTGATAACGGACGAACGCGAAGAGTTGTCTTCGCATTTCACGAGGACGGATAATCGGCAACGTAGACGGCTTTCACCTGCGTGTAGTCGAGGAACGTCTCTTCGCAGTTCACGCCGCCGCCGGGACCGCCGGAGATGCCCTGTCCGCCGTACGGCAAGCCGTAGGCGATCGAGTTGTGGCAGTTGACCTGGCACGTGCCGTCGCGGAATTGCTTCGCGAGCGCTACGCCGCGCTTGATGTCCTTCGTCCAGATGCTCGCCCCGAGTCCGTATGGAGAACTGTTCGCCAGTTGGAGTGCTTCCTCTGGCGAACTCACCGGGCAGATGGTCGCAAACGTGTGGAACACTTCGAGCGGGTTGACGTTGAGGCCCGGCTCGGTGCGGTAGAGCGCCGGCTTGAGATAGAAGCCGTTCTTGCCGGCAACCGTTGCTTCACCGCCGGCGAGGACTGGCGTGCCGCCGCGGGCCACCGTTTCCTGCTGTGCGTGCAGGATGCGGCGGCGCTGCGTCGGGTTGATGACAGCGCCCAGTTGCGTGCCTGATTCCGCCTGATATCCAATCTTGAGTCCTTTGAAGAACTCACACTGTGCGTCAATGAAGTCGTTCGCGATCTTGCGATCGACGTAGACTCGGTGAATCGTGCAGCACGTCTGGCCGTAGTGCTGATTCGTGTAGCGCCCGATTGTACGCGCCACCAGTTGGGGATCGGCGTCCGCGAGGACGATCGCCGCGCCGTTGCCGCCCATCTCACGCTTCATGCGCGTGCCGTTCGTGTCGCAGGTGCGCAGGATCTCCTGTCCGACGCCCGGCGAACCCGTGAACGAGATGAACCGCACGCCGGGATGTTCGGCGATGGCGCGACCGGTAATCTCGCCGCGACCGGGCAGCACGTTGACGACGCCGCGGGGGTAGCCCGCTTCCTCGGCCAGCTTGCCGATGTAAAGAGCGGAGAGCGGCGTGTCCTCGGCCGGCTTGATGAGGACGGAATTGCCCGCAAGCAGCGCCGGGAACATGAACCACGCTGTCAGCACGATCGGATAATTCCACGGGATGATCCCTGCGACGACGCCCCACGGTTCGCGGTACGTGAATCCCCTGACGCCCGCGGAGACTTGCAGTGCCGGCCCGTCGCCCATCGCGATCCGCCGTGCCACTCCGCAAAAGTACTCGGCACACTCGCGGATCTGAGTGAAGTCGCCTTCCGCCAACTCGGACACCTTGCCGCCGTCGAAAATCTCACAGGCCAGCAGCACGTCGCGATCCCGCTCGCAGAGTTCGACGAGACGCATGACCAGCGCGATTCGCTTCTCGACGTCCGTGTCCTTCCATCCGCCTTGAAATGCGCGTTGACCGGCGGCGACAGCCCGTGCGACTTCCGCTTCTCCCATTTCCGACACGGTCGCCAGTACGTCCTGCGAGCCAGGATCGACCGTTTGAAAGGTCGCGTTCATCGAGCCGGCTGACGATTCGCCGTCGATGATGCCGCCGAGCGGTTTGCCCCCGTTTCGGCAGAAGTCGCGGAATTTCGCCGGTGCGGTGAAGGCGGATGCGGTCAGGGCACGGATTTCAGAAGCGGAGGCAGGCATGTCGGAACTCTGTGATGTCGGGAGAGAAAAGGCCTGACGGACGTACCGTTGAGCCCAAATCTATGGACAAGCATGCGATTTACCAACGGAGTCAAGCGATCACGAGGACCGACGCCTAGATGGTCTTGCAAACGGCGAGGCGACGTTGATTCTGTCATTTGGTGCAAGGCGATTTTCGAAATGTCCGGAATAATCGCGAACTTTGTGGATCAATATCGCCTCTACAATTGCATCGTGAGAATTAGGCGGCCTGACTTTTAGCCGAAACGTTGGGGAAACATGGATACCGATCGAACTAATGAACGATCAACGAACAAGCTACATGCGAAGTGTGTGACGCGGAAGCGTTTCGCGCATTCGCGGGGAATCCGACGCCGGACTTGATTCAGACTTTGTTGTCTGACAAGGCCGAGCGGCGTGGTCCGCTCGGCCTTTTTCGTTGGTCGATCGTGAATGTCGAACTCGGAGGGCTGCGTGCCCATTTGAAGTACACAACAGGAGATAACTGGAAACTGGTTCGCACCCAACCGCAGGAGCTTACCAAACTACGGCAAACCGGCGAAAGCCGCTTGTAGGTTCGAATCCTACCTCCTCGACTTACTCAAGGGAAAATGGGGGAGAAATCGCTCTTGGAACTTGTGCGGGCCTGTATTCTTCGTCAGGCTGTGAACCATGCCGGAGTAGAAACAATGGCGTTGTTGAGGAACCCAATCATGGCTCAGCGACAGGAAGACGTGAAGGTCGTCCACATTCGCTTCGATGGCCGCAGCCTGGACGTGCCGCACGGCGACCTGGATGTCGGGAGGATTGGAGGATGAATACCTGTTCGGCGGAGGCACGCGCTTTCGAGTCGTGGAACTCGATGAGATTGAAGATCCGCAAGAAATCCTCACGCTTTCAGGGGAAGACCCGGAGGGCAAGCAGATGTTCCGCCTCATTCTGGAAGTCGATGCGAATCCAGCGTACACAAACGGCTACGTGCTCTTCAATTTCGATCCGAATGAACAGGGCGAGGAGGCACCGGAAGTGTTGCCGTGATCGTTGGAAATAGGGCTGCCTCGCTGGCGGAGAGTGGGTTACGGCAAGAGAGATGCACGCGCGCCTGGTAAGCCTGATGCGAAATCGCATTGGGTGACACCCAGAGTGCGTTTGAACATGACGATGAACGCGCTGGCGCTTTCGTTCCGACATCAAGGAAGGCCACGGCTCGCCATTCTGCTAAGTGGTCCGTTTCACAAATAACGTCGCACTTGGTACGTGGGTTTTGATACAAGGGAATGGCCAGGCAAATTTGCGTGTCGGAAAGGATTCCGTCATGGCCAGTCCCAAGCCTATGCCTTGTAGCTTCTCGGAAGAGTTTCTGCAAGTCGCTCGTCGGGTCGTTCGGCAACGCACGGCGGCGGTGCAAACCGTGCAGCGGTTCCGGTTGGCGTTGCTGCTGCACGAGCAACCGACCCTCGGCAATGGCGCGGCCGCCGAAGCCGTCGGGTTCTCGTCGCGCCAAGTCCAGCGTTGGCGGCAGCGTTGGAGTGCGGACGACTGTTCGGTGGCCGACCGCGAAGGGCGTGGCCGAAAGGCTGCTTTTTCCCCCGCTGGATCGAGCCATCGTGAAGGCCATCGCGTGTGAGACCGTGGCCAAGACGGGCCAGCCCTTGAGTCGTCAGTCGCTCGCCGACCTGACGCGGCGGATCAACGAGTCGTTCCGTGTGCCGATGAGCCGCAGCACGGTTTGGCGAACCTTGCACGAAGAAGCTATCAAGCCGTGGCAACACGAACATTGGATCTTCCCTCGCGATCCGCGCTTCGCCGAGAAGGCCGGCCCAATCTTGGACCTGTACGCCGGTCGTTGGCAAGGAAAACCGCTCGGGCCCAAGGATTTCGTGCTGTCGAGCGACGAGAAGACCAGCATCCAAGCCCGCCAGCGTTGCCACGCGGAGGTCCCTTCCCGACCGGGACAAACTCGGCGGATCGAGCCCGAGTACAAGCGGCGGGGAGCCCTGCAGTACTTGGCGGTTTGGGAGGTGCGTCGCGGCTTGATCATGGGCCGCTGCGAAGCCAAGACGGGGATCATGCCGTTCGGGAGACTGCTCGATCAAGTGCTGGATCGATCGCCATACCGCGAGGCGGAGCGATTGTTCTGCGTCGTCGATAACGGGTCATCGCACCGTGGCGCCGCCTCCATCCGGCGAGCCAAGAAACGTGATCCCCGGATCGTTCTGGTCCATACGCCAGTTCACGCGAGTTGGTTGAACCAGGTGGAAGTCTACTTTTCGATCATTCAGAGAAAGGTGCTGACGCCGAACGATTTCGCCGACTTGGACGAAGTCCGGACGCGACTGGCCCTGGACGAGGAATTGGCGAATCGGACCCCCAAGCCGTTTGCTTGGAAGTTCACTCGCCAAAAAATGCTGGAGTGGTTACAACGGGCCGCACCGCATTTTCCGACGGCCGGAAATGCCCGAGCCGAAGGCCAAAGTTAGTACGACGTTATTTGTGAAACGGACCACTTAGGAGACCCGGTCCAACGTCACCGCTTCGCTCGGCGGTGAGGGCAATACGTCGTCCAGCACGGTGGAATTAAAGAGGCACCTGATCGAGCCGATCGAGTTTATGCGACTCAAGAAACGCGGCGCAGATGGGATCGCGGAAGGGATCGTATTCAGGAGCGGCGAACCGTTCAGAGCATCTGGTATGAACCACTTGAAGGTCGCCTTCCAAGCCATTGACGAGTGAATCCTAAACGGAGCAAGCAATGTCGTCCCCGTTCACGACCGAGTTGAATCAGACGTGTGAAAGCGCCTTGCTCAAGACAGCGGCGTTCATGCCGGCACAGTGGAAGCAGGTTTTCGCTGCCCTGAAAATGCTCTTCGAAGAAGCACTGTGTTGGTTCACAGTCGCAACGGAAATGTGCTGTCGACGTCGATTCGGCCTCCGGGCACTGTCACTGTTCCAGGTGGTCCAGTTAGTGATGTTCGGGCTGATTGAACTGCGCCCCAAAAACTGGACCAGCAAAAGCTGCCGCTTAAGGTACTCGGGGCCAATGGCGAGTCGCTGCGGCGGACAGCTTGGATTTATCGCATCGTGCCAAGCCGATGCATGAGGGGAACCCCGATCGCTCGGGATTCCCCCATCGGCGTTGGCCCCTGAGTCGGCGCTCGGGTCGGTTCCCACCGTTGCCCTATCCTCCGCTCAGGTCGTCGTTGTTGTAGGCCCGGCGCGGGCCTCTCGCCATTGCTCCTCGAACTCCTTGGGGGTCAGGTAGCCGAGCGAGGAATGGATCCGCTTCACGTTGTACACCGCGTCGATGAAGTGGCCGATCTGACCGCGGGCCTGGACGAAGTCCTCGTAGTCCGACAGGTCGACTTCCTCTTCCTTGATCGTGCGCATGAGACGCTCGGCATAACCGTTCTCGCGTGGCTCGCCAACCGCAGCCATGCTGAGCCGCACGTCGAGCTTCTTCAGGCGACCCACATAGGCCAGGGCGGCATACTGCACGCCTTGATCCGAGTGATGGATCGTCGGCGTGGCGACGACCAGGGCTCGTTCGAGCGCGGCCAGCGTCAACCCTTGATCGAGATTGCGGCCCAGGTGCCAGCCACGGATCAGACGGGTGAACACATCCATCAACACAGCGAGATAGATAAACTCGTTCTTGAGTCGGATGTAGGTAATGTCCGCGACCCAAACTTGGTCGGGACGCCGGATTTTCAAGTCTTGAACGCGATTCGGATAGCGGGGCAAGTCATGTTGGCTGTTGGTGGTTCGTGTGCGGCGCTTGGGCGCGGCGCCGCACAATCCGAGTTCGTCCATCCAGCGCCGTACGCGCTTGGCGTTGACGGGCCAACCGAGACGCTTCATCATCACGGTGAGGCGTCGGTAGCCATAGGTCGGCCACTCGGCGGCGAGATCGAGCAAGGCCGTCTTGAGCATGGCCTCGTCGATCGCGGGACGAGGCCGGTAGTAGACGGAACTGCGCGTGACGCCGAGCAGCCGACAGAGGAGACGAATCGGATACTGGTCGGCGAGGCTCAAGACGACCTGCCGCTTCTCGTCATGGGACCACTCAGCAGCCGCGATGCTTTTTTTAGAACATCGAGTTCGTAGGCCTGGCGGCCGACGAGTTGTTCGAGTTCGCCGATGCGGACACGCTCGGCATCGTTGGCGAGGTCGCCCTCGAAGACGGTGTGTAGCCGATCGAGGACGGCGGCCTTCCAGTTGGCGATGAGATTGGCGTTGACGCTGTGCTTGCGGCACAGCTCGGCCTGGCTGACTTCACCACTCAAAAGCTGCAGAACGATCTGGGCCTTGAACTCAGCCGAGAACGACCGACGCGGACGAGGCATGATACCCACTCCTGACTTGGCCCAGTAATGGTAACACTACTGGTCCAGCGCCAGGGGCGCACTTCAGACGGCTCGTTGCTTCTCGTTGACGCGGCTTGACCAGGCAGCGATTTCGGATTGCAACGTTGCGAGGTCGCCCATCCGTCGGTCCTTCAAACATTGGCTTGTCATGCAACTCAACTCGCACTCCGCCACGTTGAGCCAACTTCCATGCTTGGGCGTGTAAACGAAGTGGATCCGCCTGACGTAGTCGCGCGCCTTCTCGGGTGGAAACGCTTCGTAGAACGCCCCCTTGGTGTGCGTGTTCAAGTTGTCGCAGACCAAAGTGATCCCATCGCCCGCGTAGCGAGTGTCCAGTAAATGGGCCACTTCATGAGCCCAATCGTCCTTGGTGCGGCGCGGCCGGGCCGTCGCTTGGCGGAAGCCGGAGAGCGGTTCGGCGAACAGGAAGATACAGGCTGTCCCCTTCCGTTC
>DATANR010000205.1:0-26818 GCA_036266155.1 Gemmataceae bacterium
CACGTCGGGCTTTTGCCTCGACGCTCGCCTGGAAATTCTGCTAGGAGTGTGCGGTGAGCGAGCGCTTTCTGTTTACCAGCGAATCCGTTTCCATGGGCCATCCGGATAAGGTGGCCGACCAGATTTCGGATGCCGTTCTCGATTTCTGTCTGTCGCACGACCCCACGAGTCGGGTCGCTTGCGAGACGCTCGTCACCACCAACCTGGCGATCGTCGCCGGCGAGATCACGACCAAGGCCCCGCTCACGGTCGGTGTCATTCAGAAGCTCGCGCGCGACACCATCCAGGAGATCGGCTACACCGATCCGGAGATGGAGTTCACGGCCGACACGTGCAACGTCATCAGCTATGTGCATGCGCAGTCGCCACACATCAGCATGGGCGTCGACGTCGGCGGGGCCGGCGACCAGGGGATGATGTTCGGCTTCGCCTGCGACGAGACGCCGGCCCTCATGCCGTTGCCGATCCACGTCGCCCATCGACTCGTCGAGAGCCATGCCGACCTGCGCAGCAGCGGCAAATTGAAGTTCTTGCGGCCCGATGCGAAGAGTCAGGTGACCGTCGAGTACGATCAGAACGAGCAGCCGAGCCGGTTCGACACGATCGTGTTGTCGACGCAGCACGACAAGAGCGTGATGCTCACCAAGAACGGCAGCGATTCGTTCACCGACGACGCCCGGCAAGAGATCATCGACAAGCTGATCGCCCCGGTCTTGAAGGCCGAGCGTGCCGACCTAATCAAGGGGCCGCTCGTGATGATGTCGCCGGACAACCCGAACAAGCGGGTGCCGGAGAACGGCATCAAGTGCTTCATCAATCCGACCGGCTGCTTCCTGGTCGGCGGCCCGCACGGCGACTGCGGCTTAACGGGCCGCAAGATCATCGTCGATAGTTATGGCGGCCGCGGACGACACGGCGGCGGCGCCTTCAGCGGCAAGGACCCGACCAAGGTCGACCGTTCCGCAGCTTATGTCGCGCGTTACATCGCCAAGAACATTGTTGCCGCGGGTTTGGCCAAGCAGTGCGAGGTGCAACTCAGCTATGCGATCGGGCACCCGGATCCGCTGTCGATTTGGGTGAATACGCAGGGAACGATGGTGAAAGGGATGACCGAGGAGAAATTGATCGGCATCATCCGCGAGCACTTCCGCCTGACGCCGAAGGGGATCATCGAGAGCTTAAATCTGCGGCGACCGATTTACAAGGAAACCGCCCGCCATGGCCACTTTGGCCGCGAGCGAGCGGAGTTCACCTGGGAGAAGGCGGACAAGGCGGCGGCGCTGAAGAAGGCGGCGGGGCTGTAGAGCATTCGCTCCCCCTCTCCGCTTCGGAGAGGGGGCCGCCGGAGAGAAAGCAAGAACTCTGCTTCGAGGTGTTGCGCTCCGTTTGACATCGGTCTACTCCTCATCCATCGCGCGGCGTCCGCCACCACTGACGAAGTCCGCCATCAGCGCCGGTACGTTCGCGTCAAAGCCAACAACATCCATGCTGCCAGCGTCCGTCGGATCGGCGATGCTGAAGCCGGTCGCGGTCATGCCGACCACGATCAGCTTGGCCGCGATGCCCATCCGCTGCCGATACTGCTGGAGCGCCTGCGTCGGATGCACGGCGCCGGCCCACGTCTCGTTGTCGGTGAGGACGACGAAGGCGTCGACCGGAACGCGATGCTCCGTGGCCCACAACATCGGCAATGCACAATCCGTCCCACCCATCGGCAAATCGCTGATGGTCTTCACGACGTCATCGAGCCGCTGGCGCGGCGAGATCGGCACCGTGCTGATGCCGTTGTTGTAACCCATGTTCTCCCACTGCCCCTTGCCGGCCGCCTTCGACTGCCAACCGTTGCTCGTGAACGCCACGAACGCGTGCTCCGGCTCGACCGCGGCCGTGACCAGCGCCAGTGCCGCGGACGCTTCGCGGGCCGACAGGTTCGGCACGCCGGCGACCATGCTGCCGCCCATCGATCCGGAGACGTCCAGAGCCAGCAGCCAGCGCTTGTCCGTTGGTTCGACGTTGGCAAACGCCGAGTAGAACGCCGCATCGAGCGCGTCGACAATCTGCGGGACCGGTTCCCACGTATGCTTGCCGCGCTCGCCGCGACCCTGGGCGTACGTCTTTAGGGCCGTCAGCACCGCAACCGGATGGATGCGCGCCTTGCGCAGCCGGTCCCTGTCGCCGAGCGTCGCCGCCACCTGCTTGGCGGCCGCCGACAGCGGGGCGAACAGACCGACGCGTGTCATCGTCGCCAGATTGCGGAGCGTGGCCGTGAATGGCATCGCTTCGAGCAACGCCTCCCAGACCGATGCGTCCGTGAGCAGTCCGGTCGGCACCATTTCACGCGTCAATCCGTATTCGCGGATCAACTGGCACGCGAGCACGGCCGACGGCGACGACTTCAGCCGCTCGAACGCCCAGATGCGCTGGAGCGCGGCGTCTGGATGCGGCTCATCGCCGACGCCCGGCCAGCCCTTGACCGACCAGTGCAGCACGTCGTTCAGCGAACCGGCCGCCTTCGGGTGCGTTAGGCGCAGCAGATCACGGTGCGACCAGCCGTTCCGCTGCTGGTACTTGAGCACCTGATAGGCGAGAGCGCCCGCGTCCTTCTTCAGATACCAGTCGGCAATAGCGCGGCGCAGCGCGCGGCCCCAGCCACGCAGTTCCTGGCATGCGGCCGCGAACTGGAAGAGGTGCGTGCCCGTCCGGCAGACGCGTGGCATCGCGTCGAGCGCCAGGCGCACCGCGGCCGGGTTAGCCGTACCCTGCGACGCGACGAGTGCCAGTGCGAAGATGGCCGCGTCGTTCTTCGGCGCACGGCCCGACGTGCTGATCTCGACGATGCGATTGACGATGCGGGCCGGGCCATCGGATGCGGCCTTCAAGCAGCGCAGCACGCAGTCTGCGTTCTCAACCGTCAGCTTCTGCTCGGAAGCGTAGTACGTGCCGGCCTCGTTACCGAGCACAAGGAAGCGGTCGAGCCGAATCCAATCGTCAACGGGGAACGCGAAGCCGCCAGCCGAGTTCAGGACCATCCCCTTGTCCGGGATCGGCTCGGACTGTGGCATGCTCTTCGTGGAAACGTGCTGTGCGTACTTGGTCGACATGCGGGCCCTCCCGAATGAGCCGGGATTGTAATGCGAACTCGTAATGATCCAGCCGGCGGAGACCGAAGCGCAGCGAGGGCGACGCCGTCATTTGCGAGACTCGTCGTCGCCCTCGCTGCGCTTCGGTCTCCGCCGCATTTTCCCCGCCTCCCAACCAGTCGTGGAAGAGAGTGCGACTTCAAAAACTTGTGACCTGCATTTCAGTCGCCGCGAACAAGGAGATTGAGTTCGGGATTTTCGCGCTCTCTCGGCTGAGCTACGGATGCCTCGCGGCATCCGGCAGGGATTAAACCTGCGACCTCGAAGTTAGATAACCAAACTCGTTCGGCTCGCGGCAGTCGGGAACGTCGGAGTCGAACCGACAGTCTCCTGATCCCAAGTCAGGCGGCTTACCATCAAGCCTTGTTCCCGGTTTGGCGGACAAAGTTCTGAACTGGGGGGTACCTTCCGCAGAGATAACCCAGATCATTCGGCCCGCCAGTCGGAGGGGGTGGAGTCGAACCACCTCTGGTCGCTTACGACGCGAGAACAGTCACCGAGCGGCCCGTTGCCGGACAAGAAGTTGGCAACCGCTGGTACCGTGCTGCCGTTACACTACCCTCCAAGTGATCCATTGGGTGGCGAACCCGGCGCCGACGAGGCGGCAACGCCATTCCTCCTGCTTGGGGTAGCAGGTTGCGAGATAACCTTCGCCTATCGGCTCGGTGCAACGCACACGACGAGCAAGGTAGCGGAGAAGGAGGGGTAGATGCGGGAATCGAACCCGCAGTCAGGCGGCTTAATGCCAGACGTCCTCGTATCTACCCTGGAGTACTTGAGAAAGCGCCCGGACAAGTTGTTGTTGAAGGGGCTGTGGAAAGGTAACCCTTCAACTTCGGCCCAGGCGGTCGTTATTGTAGGTGGAAGGACGGCGTTGCCGCCGAGAGGTTCACGCTCGAGTTGGCCAATTGCGTTACGCCTCGGCAGCGATCACGTGCGCGCCCCACGCGGCGGGAAGTGGGAATTCCGATAAGTCACGCAGCAACCTCTGTTGCTCATCCACCTGCGATGAGGTCTGAATCTTGAGATTGCCAAGCGTGTCGCGGACTTCGTCGTAGAACATGACGAGATTTTCGACGACGGCTGCGTCAGTCGGGTATTCGGACCAGAAAGTTCGCACATTCCTATATCCTGCGGCTTCCATGGCTGGTCCAAGCGTTGCGCCGACGGCCGGCGAGATGTCGCGGGCTTGATAGAGTTGATTGATGACAGTCGCCCAGACACGCAATGGGGCCAGCTCCGATCGGCCCGTGGCTTCGAGATAACCGAGACGGGCAACGGGGATGCGGAAGTCTGGCTCGATGAAGCCGACGCGCGTGCCGGGCTTGATGGCGGTGCGCAAGCGGCCGACCAGCAACTCGGCCATCGGCACGTGATGCAGGATGTTGCGGCCGATCACAACGTCGGCGCCATCGAGCCAACTGCCGAGTTCAGAAACATTGGCGACGACGGTCTCGAATCGCCCCAATCCGGCGAGTGCCGCGCGCGCTTGATCCAGCAATCCCTGACTGCCGTCAACGCCGACCACGACGCCAGCGGTCCCAAGCCGCCGTAGAATCCGTCGGGTCATGCCACCGGGACCGCAACCCAGTTCGACGACGCGGTCGCCGGGCTTGAGAACCAGTTCATCCAGCAACCGTTCGGATGGACCGGCGAATTGTTGATCCTGGATTTCGAGCCGGCGACCAGCATCGCGGGCCTGGCCGAGGACGTAACCCGTCGGTTCGGACATTGGGCAAAAACCTCCGGTGGTCAATTGCCACTGTTTTGTAGTGTGGGTCAAGGCTTTGCGCCGACCCACCTTGCGCCACGGTGGGTCGGCGCAAAGCCTTGACCCACCTTACAAGACAATTGCTTCGGAACACTAGCCCCAGAATTTGTGAAGCTTCTCGCCGTCTGCAACACCGAGCGGGAACTTCTTGCTGAGCGCATGATCGGCGATGCCCGTGTATTCGCGCAAGGCCTGATGGATATGCTCGGGCCGCACGCGAATGCCCTTGTCCTTGACGACGCTCAGCGTCTTCGGATCAACCGGGACGGCGAACTGCTTCTCGTCGGTGGCGCCGATGACGCGGTTGCCCTTGATGCCGCGGCCAAGGAACCAGGCGGAGCCGATCGACCAGTGATCCTTGCCGTTGCCGGCGTTGTAAGTCGGCGTGCGGCCCATCTCGCTTTGCACGATCACGACGAGTTGGTCGCGGATCTTCAGTTCACCGGCCCGACGGATGAAGTACGCAATGCCCGCGAGGAATTCGGGGATCAGCTTCATCTGATCGACGTCGTTGTTGGCGTGGCTGTCGAACTGGCTGATCGTCAAGTTGGCGGACACGCAGACACCGGCCTTGAACGAGGCCAGCGCAATCTCAGCCTGCTGGGACATCCGCTCCTTCGGGCTCGTCTTCGGAATGTACTGGGTCACGCGCTCGAGCGCCTTCGAATTGACCTGGGCGGCATAGAGCATGTTTTCCGCTCGTTCCGCCCGCGGCAGAAGCGGCTCGCTTGCGTGGGCGGCGTTCTCCTCGCGGAGTGCCTCCTCAATGCGGTCGAGCGCGAACTTGTCGTGGTACGGCGACCGCACGTTGCCCTCGATCGCGTCGGCGTTGGCGATCTTCTGCAGAGACGGCAAGTACGGCACGCGCGACATGGCCACGACGTTGCCTGTCGCCGAGTAGTTGCCGAAAGTCAGGAATGCCAGCGGGCACTCGGGCCCACGACACGCGGCCACGAGCGCGGCAAACGTCGGATACGCGAGGCTGTCGAGCTTGCCGGTCGCCATGTAGCGGGCGCCCGGCGAATGATTGTTCACCGAGTAGTCGAGCCCGTTGAACGTCAGCAGCTCGTCGCCGAACTCGGCATAGAAATCCTCGTTGCACATCCCGCCCTTGGCGTCCTTCTTGTTGGGCGCGTATTTATGCACGCCCTTCGTGAGGATGTCGCCTTCCTTGTATAGGCGGTTGATGTTGTTGATGCCCTTCGGGTCCATCAAGTACGTTGTGTCCCAGCCGCCGGAAGCGTTGAAGACGACGTAGTACGGGCCGCCGTAGGGCTCGTCTTTCGGCTTCGCGCGAGCAAGCGACGGACGGAACGGCACGGCCAGGCCGAGTCCGACGGCAGCACAAGTCTTGAGAAAATCGCGTCGCATGGCTTCACTCGTACAGGAATTCTTGTCGCCGCAACAGGTACGTGACCACGCCGCGCCACGCGCGGATCGTGTAGTGCGGATCGTCCGTCACCGCACCGCCCTGACGGCATGAATAGTTCTCGCGCATGTCCAGGCCCTTCTGCTCCGCGGCGTCCGCGACGATGCCCGCGAAGAGCTTGAACGTTCGCGCCACCTCTGCCGATTCCGCGGCATCGTAACGGCCCAGGATGCGTTCGTGCAAGTAGGCGATCGCCTTACGAATTGCAGCATCGTTCTCGATCGAACTGCCGGGCAAGACGCTGGGCTCAATCGTGGGAAACAGTCTGCGCTCGGCGGTTGGCCGGGCGAAGTCGCGGGCGACGCTCTTGCATGCCAGATCGTTCGACAGGATGCGCTGGATCGCGCCCATTGCTCCGCTTGGGTCGGGTGCGCGGTCGGTGACTTCCTTCGAATCAATGCCGCCGTAGAGCATCGCCATCTCGCCGTTGAGCCGGTTCCATTTCTCGCCGAACACCGCGGCGATCTTGCGTTCGAGTTGTTCCGGCGCCAGCATTCGCACGAGGCCGACGTCGTCCAGTTCGGAGCGACGCATCGGCTCCTTCATCGCGGTTGCCAGGCCATCGGCCCGATAGAACGCCGAGCCGGCCCATTCCTTGAACGCCGTCTTTAGATTGAAATTGGCTTTGGTGAACAGCGCCGCGATGCGCTCGACCTCGCGGCGCTGTTCCTGATACGCCCGCCGTTTCGCAGCGAACCACGGATCGTCCATGTCTTTCGGCGGCAGGAGTACCTTGCGGCCCGTCAGGATGTAGTAGACGTGCTCGACCATCGCGACGGAGAAGCGCGGGTCCTTCGCGGTGCGCTCGCCGAGCCACTGAAGTGATCGCCAACGTTCCGCGCTCGGCAGGTTTTCGCCCTCGAAGCCGGCGCCGAACATGTCGGTAAACCAGCCGCCCTTGCGCTTGCCGTAGACGCCCTGGTCCGCGAACTTCCAGTAATCCTGAAACAAGCCGGCGACCGGGTCGAGCGTTTTATGGCAGACGACGCACTCGGACGCCTCCATCGTCGGCACCTTGAACTTCGCCGTCACGGCGGCCGCGTCGGACACGCGGGCGGCCAGCTCCAGCACATCGACGCCGAGGAAATGCTGGTAGTACATTCGCGCCCGTAGACGATTGCGATTGGTCTCGGTCGTCGGATAGCGGGTCAGGTACTGAAACTCGCTCAAGAGCCCGGCGTGCGGATAGAAGCCGGTCGTCGAGTCCTGGTTCTCCGATTTGCTGCGGCCGATGAGCGCTTTCAATTTGACCGGAATGAATTCGAGCGGATCGTCCGGGTTGTTGAACTCCGTCTTGTAGTCGTCGAAGACGCCATACCCACGTGCGGTGTACGGGCTGATCATGATGTAATCGGCGGTGACGATTTCCGTGAACGGATTGTCGTTGCGGATGATGTACTCGATCAACCGCAGCGGCTCTTCAAGCAGGGCCCTGCGATAGTCGTCCGCAAGTTTGTAGCCGGCCTTGCGGCGTTCGTTTTCGTCCTTGATGTGGCTCAGATCGAAGTTCTGATACCAATGGCGCGTCTTCTCGAAGTGCTCGTAGGACAGTACCGTCTGATCCGCGTTGCCGTCGACGCCGAGCGTCAGAAAGATGTCGTTGAAGCCTTCACGCAGCCGAACGTAGAACGCGTCCTCCTTCATGACCGCATCGAGGATCGCGGGCAACGCCTTGACGCCATCCTTCTTGATCGCGCCAAACTCGGCTTCGGTCGGGAGCCGGCCCGCGAGCGAAAGCGTGAGCCGGCGCAGCAGCCGGCGATCGTCGAGCCTGGCGACGCCGCTGAAGAACGGCGGCGCCTTCGGATCAATCGCGGTGAGGTCCGCGGCCGTCGCTTGCGGGGCGTTCACGCGGCGTGCGAATGTTGCGAGGGCTCGATACCCCGGCGAGTCGGCCTTGAGCACATCCTTGCCGCCATGCTTCAGGTCGCCGACGACCTTCAGCAGAATGCGCGGCTGATCCTTCTCCTTGGCGAGGGCCATGCGAGCGAAGGCGTCGCGGTTGCGGCGCATGGCTTCGTCGAGCGCGGCCCCTTCGACGCGCCGCGGGTCCTGCAGGACGAACTTGCTGTCTTCCGCGTCGCCGCCCTTCTTGTGACACGTGAGGCAGATTTGCGCGCCGACCTTGCCCCAGATTTCTTCCTTGAAGAACTCGTCCACAGGGGCCGCGCAACCGGCGCCCGTGTATGGCTTCTTGTCGTCGCCGCGGACACCGACGGCAACCAACAACAACGCGATCGTGATAGCAAGGTATGACCTATGCGGACGCAGGCACATGAGGAGACTCGTTGCGCGGCAGGAATCGGCGTCCGGAAGGACGCGGGCGGGTAATTGCAACTGGCGTCAGCCATCGTACCCGGACGCGAACGTCGCAGCAATTAGATTCGACCCAATGACGAAACTGCGTTTCGTTCAATAACACACACACACCAGAAACATAATGATGTCTAATCAATCATCAAATAGATTGATTGTCATAAGAGATGGTGGATATGTTGTTTGCAGTCATTTGCTCCGAAGTCTGAGTTTTGATCGCTTGCGTCTACGTCGTCCGCGGCGCGAAACAGAAACACAACCCAGCCTTGCCATTTCCCCCCAAACAATTGCCCCTCGCCGTCTCAACCGTATAAAAGTCGAGCCTTTATCGGACTCGACTCGCAAGCTCGAACCACGGATGAATTCGATCAACCATGCGAGGCCACTTGCACGGCGACGGGCCGTGCATTGGTTGAGGACGAGATCGCCCGTTCACACAACAAGAGGATTTGCACCGTGATTCGCAACAGCTTGCTCGTTCTCGTCCTGATGTTCATTGCGACGGTTGGTAATGCGGGGGAGTCAACAGAAGTTGAAGCCTACGACGGTCTCAAGGAAGTGAACGCGGTTCGGGCGGCCCGCGGGCTGAAGCCGTACATCTACGACGAGGGCCTCGCGCGCGCGGCCGCGGGATGTGCGACCTATCGGGCTGAGCGCCTGATGGCTGGCCATACGAATAATGATTTTTCGGCGTTGCCGGCCGGCTCGACTGCGTCGGCCGCTGGCTGTGCCGCGTGGGAACCGGGCATGGGATGGGGCGCCTGCTGCACCTACGACAACTACACCTACTGCGGCGCCGCCTGGAAACTGGGCCGCGATGGCAAACGATACATGCATTTGTTTGTGCGCTGAAGCCGCCCGTGCCGGTGGATTTCGCGGAACTCGACCGGCATGACGTGCTCCCGGGCTATGGGTTCGGCCGACGAAGGTACGTTGAACGCGCACGTCCTTCGAGGGCGCCATTGTGCGACGCGCAAGGACGCCGACAAGGAAGAAGTTGCGACGGAATCGGGACGTGCAATTGACGTCTCGTCCCGATGTCCCGTTGCGGGTGCCCGCCATTGCGCATGGCGTAGAGCCACCAGGCGCGCAATTTCTCGGGCGCGCCGGTGCGTGCAATCTGTTCGCCGACGTCGTCGAGAAACGTCAATCGACTCGGCGCATGCTCGTCGCCAACAAAGAGGCGCTGAATCGTGGCGTCAATTCCGTCACGAACAACCCTTTGCACGTCATTAGGACTTGCACCGAATGCTGCTCGTCGCAGCAGGTGCGCCGCCCATTGCGCATCAAATAATTGTGTGGCGCTGGCAGACCACTGCTGCCAGGCTTCTTTCGGATCGACGCGATGCAATTCTCGTGGAAGCGGGGCTGACATGCGCACTCCTCGCGGCGTCCCCTCACGGTGAGGTGGGATTATCCACACTGAGTCGGCCGCAAGCAAGCAAAGATCTGGGAATTCGCAATGCAACCGGGCCAAGCAAATCGACCGACTACGCCTTCGCCACCTCAAAATCACTTGACGGCATGAATTGAATAGACGGGCCGTTTGGATCGAACTTGAACTTGGTCGACTTGACGGCGAGGGAGTTAAGGGCATGCTGATAAACGAACCCGAACTCGGCCCCACCGTTGTCCGGGTCGACGCTTGCAAGCGACACGTTTCTTAAGACATACGCGATGACGTTGCTGTGCGCGAAGGCGTTCGTCTTACCGGTCAACATGAACGAACCAATCGTGCTTGGTAAGTTGAATGAGCCGGCGCCATTCTTTGCGCTTGCTCGACCGTTTGCGCCATGCACTGCGAGTGCGGCATGCATCGCCGCGGACCGAGGAATCATACACGAATTGGGTCGTGCGATTCATTCGCATCCGCAACACGCGCCATCCAAACACTATGGGCGCCGCCGAGATTGAGATGCTTCTCGCCGAATTGGCGGTGAACGGCCACGTGTCGGCGAGCACGCAGGATCAAGCCTTCAGTGCGCTGCAGTTTCTCTATCAAACGGTGCTCGGCATCGAGTTGCCGCGCATCGATTGGCAATCTCTCAATTTGCGCTACTTCGTCCCGAGCGGAGCCCGCCCGTCTTTCACTTCCTTCAGGCGCTCCAGGTACTTGTCGTAGAGGCGCGTGTGTTTGCTCGTCGGCTCCAGTGGTTTGCCGTCGATGAAGAGGCCGAGCACTTGCGTACTTGGCTGGAGCAGGTCGCCGTTGGTGAGCACGAGGTTCGCACGCTTGCCGGCCTCGACGCTGCCGAGTTGGTCGGCGACGCCGAGGATTTGGGCCGGGTAGATCGTCACGGCCTTGAACGCCTCTTCGGGCGGCAGGCCGTACGAGACGGCCATCGCGGCTTCGTAGGGCAGGTTGCGGGCGTTGCTCGAGCCGGTCGAGCGGATGCAAAAGCGGACGCCGGCGCGGTAGAGCTTGTTGGCGTTCGCGTACGGGGCGTCGTACGGGTCGTGGCGCTCCGTCGGCAGGTCCATCACGGGGCCGATGATCACGGGCACGTCGCGCTTCTTCAGTTCATCGGTCAATTTCCAAGCGTCGGTCGCCCCGCTGAGGATGATCTTGATCTTCAGCTCGTCGGCGAGCTTCAGCGCGTCAAGCATCTCGGGCTTGCGGTCGGCGCTGATGATGACCGGCCGTTCGCCGCGCACATAAGGGAGCATCGCTTCGAGCCGCGGGACGACGGGCGTATTCTGGTTCGCCTTGCGGCCGGCCTCGTAGCGCTTGGCCTCGGCGAAGAGTTCCTTCAGCTTGCGAATCTTCTCCTCCCGCTGCTTCTTCGCGACGGCCCGGCCCATGCCGGCCACCGACGGGTCGCCGCGGAAGACCGGGCTCTCGGCCGGGAAGTCGATGTGCAGGGCGAGCTGCTCGACGACCGTCATCTCACGCGGCACCCAGCCGGCCAGATTCAAAAGTGCCGCCTGCCCGCCGACGACGCCGCCGCGCGGCTGCACCACGGCGGTGAGCACGCCATTGGCACGCGTCACCGGGATCAACTCAGATTCCGGATTGACGGCGACCGCGGCCCGCAGGTCGGGCTGGAAGTCGCCGCCCTCGGAGAAGTCCGCGGTTTCCTTCGCCGAGCCGATTTCGGTGAGGCCGACTTGCGTGCCGGCGTCGATGAGGCCGGGGAAGACGTGGAGCGTCTTCGAGTTCAGGACCGTGGCGCCGTCCTCATTCAGATCCTTGCCGACCGCCTCGATCTTTCCCTTCACAATGCGCACGTCGCCCGTGAATGGGCCGGCACCCGGATTGTGGATGGTCACGTTCCGCAGCAGGATCGGCCCGTCGGGCTTGAACTTCGGGAACGTGACGGTCGTCGTCGGCTTCGTCGGACCATCCACGGCTGGGCGATAGGGCGTCAGCTTGTCGGAGCGCTGGAAGTAGACTTCGCCCTCGACGAGCGTCATCTCGCAACGGGCAAAGCCGTTGAGCGGATGGCCGTTGAAGATGGCCAGGTCCGCGTCCTTGCCGACTTCGATGCTGCCGGTGCGGCCGTCGATGCCGAGCTGCTTGGCCGGGTTGAGCGTGATCGCCTTGAGCGCGTCCTCCTCGCTCATGCCGCCGTACTTGATGAGTTTGGCCGACTCCTGATAAAGGTGGCGGACCAACTCGTTCGAATCGGACTTGAGGCAGACGGTCGCACCGGCTTCGTTCAAAAGCGCCGCTGCAAACGGGATCGCGTCGAACGCCTCGATCTTGTAAGCCCACCAGTCGGAGAAGAGCGAGCAACTGGCGCCGTGGGCCGCGATTTCCGAGGCGACCTTGTAGCCTTCGAGCACGTGTTGCAACGACTGCACCTTGAAACCGAATTTGTCGGCCACGCGGAGGAGCATCAGGATTTCGTCGCTGCGATAGCAGTGGCAGTGGACCTTGATGTCGCCCTTCAAGATGTCAGAGAGAGCTTCAAGTCGCAGATCGCGACGCGGTTCGGGCAGCTGGTCCTTGTTCGCCTTGTAGTCGTCCCATTGTTTGCGATAGGCCTGGGCTTCGCTGAACGCGCGCACGAGGACGGCCTCGACGCCCATGCGCGTGTTTGGGAACCGACCATCGCTGCGCTTGACGTTCTCGCCGAGAGCAAACTTGATGCCTTGCGGGTTACCGTTGAGGATCAGTTCCTTCGCCGTCGCGCCGTACTTCAGCTTAATGACGGCATCCTGCCCGCCGATCACGTTGGCGCTGCCGTGGAGTAGACGAGCGGTCGTCACGCCGCCGGCGAGAGCGCGATAGATTTCCACGTCTTCCGAATCGACCACGTCGCGGACCCGCACCTCGGGAACGACAGATAGCGAGAACTCATTGACGCCGCCGCTGATAGAGAAGTGAGCGTGGCTGTCGATGATGCCCGGCATGACGAACATGCCCTCGGCATCGATGATCGGCGCTTCGCCTCCCGGCACCGGAAGATTGGGCCCGACCGTCTTGATCTTGCCATTCTCAACGAGGATGTCGGCCTTATCGAAGCGGGGATTGCGGGCGGCCGTCAGGATGGTTGCATTGCGAATCAGCACGCGGCCCTTCGTCTTCATCTTCGGGATGCGGTTGGCGTCCAACTCCGTATCCTGGTCGACCGTGTTCAGCGGCACCTCGCTCTTCTTCGGCTCCGTCTTGGGTTCCTCGGGTTTCGGCTCGTCTTTCTTGGGCGTTTCGGTCTTGGGTGTCTCGGTGTTTTCCTTCTTGCGGAAGCCGCCGCCCTTGCGTTCGGGCCGCGGTTCGTCCTTGGTCGCGCCGTCGAGATCGACCTTGATGCCGTCGGCGAAGACGAACTTGGTCTTGGTCTTCTCGTCGTTGAAGTCGCCATCGGTCACGAAGAGATGGGCGGACTTGCCCTTGGCAATGGTGCCGATCTGATTGGCGACGCCAAGGATGTTGGCGGCGGACTCGGTCAAGGCCTTGAGCGCCGCGTTTGCGGGCAAGCCGGCGGCGATGGCTTTCCGCAAGTTCGGCCCGAACTTGTCGCTCTTTTCCAGGCCGTGCGTGGCGAACGCGATGCGCACGCCGGCCTTGTTCAATTCGGCCGCACACGCGTGTTCTTCTTTGCGCTTGCGTTCACGCTCCTCACGTGCCTTTGGCGGGAGTTGGCGTTCCTTGTCGTCGGATTCGGAAAAACTCAGGTGCAGGATCACCGCGGTGTCGGTCGCTTTGAGACGGTCCTTCACCTTCCAGGCATCGCGGCCGCCGAGGATCACGGGCGTCAATCCGAACTCCTTGGCAAAGTCGAGAGCGCGGTGGATCTCGTCGGCCGAGTCGGCTTCGAAGACGACGGCCGTCTTGCCTTCCAGAGCGAGGTTGAGCGCGTCGAGCGCCGGGTCAAACGTCGGCCGAACGCCGACAAGCTTGCCGTCGGCGAGTGCTTTCGCCTGGCGTGCGTGCCAGCCGGCGTCGAGGAACGCTTGCCGGCAGTGCGCCGTCACGCCCATCAGGGCTCGCGGATAGTCGGCACCCGGAAAACTCTTCAGGGCCATGTGCTGAAAGACGATTGGCCGCAGAACCGCATCGCGCGGTGTGGCGCCGCTCAATGCAAAGAGCGTGCTCTGCCCGCTGATATAGCCGCCCTCCGGCATTGCCAATTCGGCGGTGAAGCCGAGCTTCCGCCACGGGATGAAGGTGTCCTCATCCGATTTGAGCGCAGATCGCACTTCGAATTCGGGCGTGAGCCCCTTGCGATTGTCCGGCTTCGTCGCAGCGAGGATGTCGCTCGCCAGATCCTCGACGACCGGTGGCCCGCCGGCGGAGCGCCGCAGGGCCGCGTCGAAACCGCGGGAGCTGCCCGCATCGATTAGGCCAGGATAAACCGTGAGGCCGGCGCCATCGATGACCAGTGCCTCCGGCGGCAACTTGGAGTCGCCTTCGACCACGTCGACGATGAGGCCGTCGCGAAGGATAACGGTCGCTTTGGCAAGCGTCTTGTCCGCCGACACGACGACGCGGGCGTTGGTGATCGCGGTCGGGATCGGCTTCTGCGGCTGCGCGACGGCAACCGAGACGAGCGCAAAGATGACGGCCAGGCCGGTGCGAAACATGATGAGAATCCGTGAGATGGGGAGGTTTGGACAGCATACGACTGCGACATGCCTACAACAAACTTCACGCCATTTCCGCCGAGGTTCCCATGCGTGCGATCCCCGACTATACCCTCTGGCTCGGCAATGCCGGCGACCTGCGCGATCGCCACGAATTGTTCCGCCTGGGCATCGCGGCCGTGGTTGATCTCGCCGTCGAGGAGCCGCCGGCGCCGCCGGGACATGAGATTATCTATTGCCGCTTTCCGTTGATCGATGGGATTGAAAATCCACCCTGGCTGATCCGTGCCGCGATCGACACGACCGTCACGCTCGTGCGCGAAAAGGCGCCAACGCTCGTTTGCTGCGGAGCCGGCTTGAGTCGCACGCCGGCGGTCGCGGCCGCCGCATTGGTGAAATTAGGCCGACCATCATTGCAAGACGCGCTGCTCTACCTGGCCCAGTTCGGCCATTGCGACGTGAACGCCGGTTTGTTGCAAGACGTGGTAAGTGTGATGTCGAAGTAGCTGCGCAACGTCAGCCTCACTCTGCTAGCGCGTCGCTTCATTCTTCCACACTTCGCTTGAAGTAGAAGTAGTACTCGTGCGCCCCAACTGGCGACGCGGTGCAGCCGACCAACTCCCAGCCATCGGCACCGAGTTGAGCCATCACTTGCGGCCACTGCTGCGCAGGGTATGAAGTGGGAAACACTTCCTCGTCCGAGACTGGCATCGTCACCATGACTTGATCGGGTTGCCAGACGGCTTCGCAATACTTCCAGCGGATCATGACTTTCCTCGAATGTCTTGGGCCTAAATCACCGTTGATAGGCCGGCAAGAAATGCAAATAGATATCGAGTGATAGACACGCCATCGCAGTCGGATATACCTTGGTTGCATCCGCGTGCGCTGCCTCCGAAGAGCCAGCGGGCACGTCCCAGCTTCCGTCCTGATTCTGTTTCAATAAGAGGGCGTCGCGAACTATCGGGTGCCAGTCGTTCCACATCGCTCCGCCATATTGGTAGTGGGCCTGCATCGCGTAGTAGTGAAAATAATAGAAGTAGCCGAGTCCGTGATTCTCCCACATTTCGCGCGGCGTCGGCCGGAGAAATGTCTTCAAGTATTCCATCGACTTCGGGATGGTCGGGTCGTCCGGCTTGCCGAGCAATTGCAGCGACAACACGCCGGCCGCCGACGTTGGGCCACCCTGACCCGGACCCTCATAGCCAAAACCACCGGCCGGGTAGTTGCACGATTTCACGTAGGCGATTGCATTATCAATTACCTTCTGTGAAACCGGGATCTCCGCGTTGTTGGCGGCACGCAAGGCGACAATTTGCATGACCGTGACGCTCAGGTCCTGATTGTCCGGCGCAGCGCCGTAGCGCCAGCCGCCGCGCGGCGACTGCGTCTTTTCAATGAGCGCGACTGCGGCCCGCAATCGCGATTCGAGTTCCGGATCTGGGTCCATGCCGTACATCTCGGCTAAACAGAGCGTGCAGAGCCCATGCTCATACATCGACCCGCCGCCCATTTGTGCGAGGTAGCCCTTCGGGTTGTCCATCGCGTTGGCGAGGATGAATTTTTTGCCCTTCTCCAACACGTCCGGATAGCGGCCGCGACCTGGCGTGTGGCCGCGACCCATGAACGACAGCATCGCCAGCGCGTTGATCGCGTTGTTGGAATGCCAACCACCATCCTTGCGCTGCCTGGCCGCCATGTACTCGAGCCCCCGATCGATGGACGCATTGACCTGCTGGACAATCTTCAATTCGGACTGCGGCGCCGCCGAATCGAGCGGACCAGCGGTCTCCGGCTTGGGTTGTGCGGCAACAGGGGCGAATGCGAAACACAACGCTGCCATGAGAGCCGCGCATGTAGCGCAGTGAAGTAAGCGGTACACCGCATTGCGATCAACCTTCACGACAACCCTCCCAATCGCCGCATGCCGACGTCGAGCGAATAGACGAATACCAACAACGAAAGCACGATCCAGTTATCCCAGATCGTCGCCTCCGAAGGCGGCCGCTTGATCACCTTCGGCTCGCCCTTGAGCTTGGTAATGATCTTCTGATGCCAGTCGGCATCCGTCAGTTCCACCAACTCGCCGCCGGTCGTTTCGGCAAGTGCGCGAAGGGCCGTGCGGTTGACGTTCGGGTAGCGCATCTCTTCCGGAGATGCCAGCACGCGGAGTCGAGCTTCGGCAGTTCCCGCACCGTACTGGAACCGAAAGTCGCCCACAGTCGGCACGCGATACTTGCCGACGTAGCGACCCTTCGTATTCGGGTCGGGGTCGAGCACGAGCGACGTGCGCAATCCCGGCCCAGTAACTTCGACTTGCAGCGACGGCTGCTCGGCCGGAGCACCGCCCTCGGTGTAGGCGCGCAGTTCGACCTGTGCGTCGTCACCCGGCTGAGCCCGCACGGGCTTGATCTCGATCCAGCTCTTTTTCTTGCCCGCCTCCTCGGTGCGTGCCACGAAGCGGATTGCCCGGCCCCAGAACTTGTAAAAGAACCGGTCGGCGACGTTCTGCCGCCAGAGCCATGTGGAATCGGTGCCGACGAGCATGACGCGACCCTTGCCGACGGGTTGCCACGCGATCAATGGCAGCTTGCCGTAACTGTTGACGACATTCGGATTGGTCGCGAGCACCGTCGCCGCCGGGCTGGGCCGGATCGCAGCTACGCACCATTGATAGGGCAACATCTGCGCCCACGCCGCCTGATTGCGGCCCGACTCGTCGTACAGTTGCATCGCCTCGTGCAGCCCGCCGTCAGGCGTCAATTCCAGCTTGAACGGCTTCGCGGCAGGGGCGTATATGCCGGCTGCCTTGCGATCAACCTGCACCGGCAATAGGTCGAGCAACGTCGAGTCGAACTCGTGCGGCATCGATTGCGCGCCGACTTCAACAAGAAGCCCTACACCTTTCTCGCGCACGGCTCGATCGAGCAGTTTGACGAACGCCGGCGTCAGCAGTCTCGGCGAAACATCGCCTACCACGACCGTGTCATAAACCCCCAACTCTTCGAGCGTTTGCGGGAGTGCCTTGACCCGCTCGGCCTCCGTCTTCCGCCGCCATTCAGCCTCCAACAGAATGTCCGGCAGCGTGCCATCGCGGCCCGTGAGGCCGGTGTCGCGGCGCATGGCGTTCTTCAGGAAGCGGAAGTCCCAGCGCGGCAGACCCTCGACGTAAAGCACCTTGGTCTTTTCATCGCTTACGCGCAGCAGCGCCACGTCCGTGTTGTTGCTCTTGTGGTCTTCGTCTGGAAACGGCGGCACCTCGATGACCAGATATCGTGGCCCACTATCCTGGGCGATGAACGTGAGTTCGACTTGCTGCTGCTCGGCCGAGCGCAGTGTAATCTCCTTCGTGTCGAGCACCTTGTCGCCGTCGCGAACGATGACCTTGACCGGCTTGCCATCGTAGCCTTGTGATTCGAGCACGACGCCGACCTTGGCGGTGTCGCCCACGGTGACTTGCCCCGATGTCGAAACGTCGACGATCGAGACATCGCGTGCTTTGGCCGCGGCCCCCGTGGGAATCGCAAAGACCGGAGCGTTGGCCATGCGGCAAGCCTGGGCAACTTCGCCAAGCGTGATGCCGCCAGTCGATTCGCCATCGCTGAAGACGACGATCCCGGCGATCGGCCGGCCGGCGGCTTCCTTCAACACATGTTGAATCGCGTCGCCGATCCGTGAAGACGGGCCACCCGGCGGCGTCGGTTCCGGCAACGTGAAATTGGCGGCATCGACGCCCAGCGGCGTGATGTCGCGAGCAAACGTATATGCCTTCAATTCAAAGCGCTTGCCCGCGGGATCGATGAGCTCACCCCGTTTGGCCGTGATTGCCGCGTGAGCGAGTCGAGCTCGCGTTTGTTGGTTAATGGCTTTGCGCACCTCGGGATCGAGCGGTCCTTCGGAAACGCGCAGGCCGGTTGCCTGAGCGATCCGGCGGGCATCGCCGTCGTTGAACGGGCCCGCATTGAGATCCATGCTCTGCGAACGATCGAACACAAGAGCGAAGACCGGACGATTCTCGCGGGCCGTCTCCAGCTTCACGAACGGCCCGGCGAGGACCGCGACCAGGAGGGCGAGAATGAATGTCCGACAGAACGTGAGCGCTAGAATCAGCGAGGTTGGCGACGACTTCAAGTTACGCCGCTGCAGGATGAAGATGCCGACGCCGACGAGCAGAACGACGGGCAACCCGATGAGCAGGGCAAGCGGATATTGCGCATGGTAGGTGAGTTCGCCGCGGTGTTCGAGGAACACGTCGCCGACATTCGCTTGCCGGAGGAGCCAGTTGCGCATTATCTGCCATTGGGAATGCCGCTAAGCCGCAAGCGGCTATTTGGGCACTGCACTGAGCCGTCGGAAGTAATCCTGAATGAACTTCTGATACCCCTCCGGCCCTTGCGACTTCATGCCCTGGAGCAATTCTTCACGCACGCGCGGCGGAAGCTGTAGGATCGTCGCCCGCGTCTTGGGGTCGAGTTCGTCCAACACGCCGGCGGCGCCGATGGAATTGCCGACCATCGATTCGGGCGCCGTGCCCGAGGGCGGCTGCGTCGGCTGGCCCTGTTGCGGTTGGCCCTTCGCGCTCTTCGCACGCTGCGCCATTTGCTGCGCGTTCTTCATGGCCTCCGACTTCAGCATGTCCATGAGTTGATCGGTCTGGCTCTTGCCATTCGCCTTCTGCGGGTCGTTTGGCTGGCCCTTTTGACTCGCGTTCATGAGCGACTGGATCATCTCTTCGAGAGTCTGTTCGTCCGCCTTCAGGCCCTTCTGGGCGGCGTCGAGGTCACGCAAGTTGTCTTGCTGATGATTCTGCAAGTCGTCGCGCTTGTCGGCTTTCTCGCCGGGCTTTGATGGCGGCTTGCGCAACTTCTTGTCGAAGCGCGGGTCGAGTTTCTCGCGCTCGCCCTTGAGCGCCGGCTTGAACAGGTCCTCGTCGTCATCCATGCCGTCCCTCTTTTTCTCCGGCTTCGTGGCGTCGGCATTGTCCCCCTTCTTCGCGGGGCCATTCTCCGGCGGGCTGTTCTCTTCCTTGGGAGCGGTCTTGCGTTCTTTCGAGTCGCCGGCGGCCAGATCGTCCGGGAATTCCTTGCGCAGCTTGCGTGCTCTTTCGCGGTCGAGGATTTTCTTCGCCAGGTCGAGGTCCTTCTTCAACAACTCGTCGAGCGTCGTTTGCTTTTTGTCGAGTTCCGGTAGTTCCTTGTCCGGCGCCTTCTCGGTCTTGTCGGCGAGGTCCTCCTGCTTCCCCTGCATGCGGGCTAATTCTTCACGCAGGTTCTTGAGGAACTCCTTCAAGTCCTCCAGATCACGCGCCGTCATCTTGCCTTGCTCTTTGAGCAAATCCTCGCGCAGCTTGCTGATCGCCGCTTCGGGATCGTTCTTAATCCCCTTCTGGGCATCGGCGAGCGCATCCATTCGGTTCTTGAGTGATTCGAGGTTCTTCTGCACCTTGTCGCTTTGACCCTTGGTCGCTTTCAAATCGGGGGGTGTCGCCGCCGGGTTCGCTCCCTGTTGCAGTTTGCTGGCCAGATCTTGCAACGGGTCAAGGGCCGTGTTCTTGAATTGGTTCGACAGGTCCTGCATCTGCTTGTTGATTTCGCTGTTGAGCAGCGATGCCTTCTGAGCGTTGGCGGCGAGGTTCTTCAACTCGGCGTCGAGCTGCGTGGCTGACGCGACATTCTTCTGTTCTTGCCCGAACAGTTCGCTTAACTCCTTTCGCAGATCGGCCATCGCTTGCGCATCCTTCGGATCGATGGTCGGCGGCGAAACGGCCATCGGCGCCTCATCATCCTTCGGCTTCACTTTCGCCTTCGCTTCCTCGACCGCGGCTTGCACCTTGGTGTTCAAGGCGTCGTATTTCGCCCGTACTTGATCGATCTTCTCCTTGATCTTCCTCTGTTCGGCGATCAGGCTGATCAGCTTGTCGCGGAAGGTGTCCTGTCCTTTCTCGAATTGATCAAGCCGTTTGTCGGCCGCGTTGGCGTCCGCGGCGATGCGAACGGCAAAATCCTTGCTGACGACTGGCTCCGCGTTCAGCCGGCGGTCGCGGACTTCGACGCGATAGTGAAGCGTCTCGCCCGCCTTCAAATTGAAGCCGGCTGATGTGAGGTCAAGCGCGGCAACCAGCGCATCAGCCCGCTGCGGGTTCGGCGTCGGATACTCCTTGACCTTGACAGCACGCGCAAACTTCGGCTCACCCTCTCTTTGAACGGCCAGCCAAAGATCGAGCAGTCCGTAGTCGTCACGCGCCGCAATTTGCAGAGGGACCTTGTCTGGCTTGCTGAGCACGAGATCAGCCCCGGGTCGTTCGAGCATTACGATCGGTGGCTGGTCGGCAAGCGCTTCGTACCGGGGATTCTCATTCGACTGCCGATTGGCGTGCCCCAGGTCGTTGCGCAGTTCGACGCGATAATGCCCCACGCCAACCAACGGGAACGTGCCGGCCCACGTGTGGTCGTCGACCTGATGGAGCGGATAGCGCATCATGCCAGTTTCGAGCAACTGAATGTCGCCGGCCGCGACGTCGCCTTCGACTTCAATGCTGACCTCAACCTTGCTGCCCGCCGGCCCGATCACGTCACGTTCCTTCGGCGAACTGGGCCGCGGCCCCGGAATTGCCATGTAATCGGGGAAGTGCAATCGCACTGCCGTTTCGACGATGACCGGCCGCTCCGCCCAGTCGATGCGGTTCTGCCTGGTCCAGGTGCGGCCGCCAAAGACGCGATAGGTGAAGCCATGTTCAAAGCCCTTCTCGGCGCTCAGGCCCCGGAGGGTGCGTCGCCAGGCGCCGTCGGGGCCTTTTTCCAGCGGATATTTGACGGTGGCGTTGTTGCCGGTCAGTTCGATGGTAAGAGTCTCGGGCTCGCTACGGGAAGCATAGGTCCCATGGGACCTATTGGTCGTATAGGCCACAAACGATACGTCCTCGCCAGTGAGGACCCGCGTCGTGCCCGGTTCCACTGACAGTGCCACATCGGAAGCCGGTGGAAGATCCGCAAATGGGTTGAACACGCGGCTCAAAGCTGTTGTTAATTGGATGCCGAATGCCAGCCACATGAGCGTGAACAGGCCGATGCCAATCACCGCCGCCAACAGCGCCTGACGAACAGCCCTGAAATCAACCACTGACGTGACACGGTACTTGCCGATGCGCTCGAGCGACTCATTGACAAGCTTGCGATAGAACGCCCGCGACACTTCCTTCTCGCGATCCGCCAAGTCCATGCAACTGACGAGCCGGCTGTGCATGCCGGGGATCTTCGAC
Organism: Gemmataceae bacterium; assembly: GCA_036266155.1. Lineage (GTDB taxonomy): Bacteria > Planctomycetota > Planctomycetia > Gemmatales > Gemmataceae > SIAJ01. The sequence continues at coordinate 21,942 of DATANR010000205.1, forward strand.
TCAATTGTGCGCGCCACTTCAATGTTGCGCAACCGACGTGCGAGCGGCAGGATGCCTTTCCAGAGGAAGACCACGACCGTCGGCACAATGAACAGAACAAGCCCGGTGAGCCGCAACCACGGCCCGACGAGCGGCACCAGCATGTCGGCCGCGGCAACCATCGCCAGCGTCAGGAACGCCAGCCCGAGCGTCAGCCCGGCCCCGATGGAGCCCCAGGTCGAGCGCAACAGCAGACGCGTTTTGCGTACGAGCGCGAGGATCGGCCCGATGTCGGGCGCGACGCGGGGCAGGGTCGCAGGCATGCTTCGACGACTCCGGACCGCGCGACGAGAGAAATCGGCGGGAGGACAACGTCCATTGGAAAGGAACTGCGTTTCGAAGTCAAGCGCACAAGGCTCGCAAGTGACGAACGAATAAGGTAATGACGTGTCCCAATTGCGCGAAACCATGGACGATCACGCACGCGACCGCTTGCCACGCTTCGCACCGCTCCTGCTGGCGGGCGTCCTTGCCTTTTTGGCAATCGCCCGGCCCGGCAATCTCAGTGGCCGACCCATCGATCATGCCTTCCCGACTCTTGCGGCCGTAGCGGTCGTCGGCTACATTGCCTGGCGGTTTCATGGGATGATCGCCGCGATTGCCGCCATCGCTCTGTTCCGCTTCGCCGATCCCGTTCAACCGTCTTATGAGGCAGCCATCGAACGCGGTTGGGACGCGATTGTTCTCGCCACGTTGGCGCTCGGCATCGGCATCGACTCCCGGCAAGGACGGCCCAGCCCGACCGCGTGGGTGTTGCTCGCTGTATTCTCAGCCGGCATCGCTTTCTTTGGTTGGTACGGCGCCGATCTGCCCGCCTTGGCAAAGGATGAAGTCGGCCACGCCCGAATGTGTCACGTCGCGCTCGGTTTGATCGGCGCGACTCTCTTTGTCGCCTTCTTTGCTGTCAAGGCGACGTGGCGTGATCGCTTGCGGATGTTTGTCGTTGCCGTGGTGATCCCCGCGATCGGTGCCTGGGCCGGCTACACACAATTTGGCAGACTGCCGCCGCCGATCAGCGCCGGCGAATGGAATACGATCGGCGTCGAATGGCAGTCGGCCCTGAGCGGCAGTGCCTGGCGTTCAGCCACATGGTGCTGGGAATCGCCGTGGCTGGTCGTCCCACTGATGTTGCTCGGCCTGTGGCGAACGATTGCGCGTGGGCGCAGAGAATGGAAGCACGGCCGCCCGCCGCTGGCGTGGCTGCTCACAGTTACAAGCCTGGGCATCCACGTGGCGCTCGGCGCTCGCCCGCTGGCATCAAGCTCGCTCGCGCTCGCCGCGATCGGAACGCTTCTGAGCGTCTTCGGCGTCGCCGACATGATCCTGGCTGTGTTCGAGCGAATTGAATTGAAGCCGCCTGAGCGGTAACCGGCAACACGACCACGACTACCGTCGACGAGAATTCTCACGTGGCACTCCGTCGGCCTCCACGACCATTCTTGTTGCGCCGGCCACGCCCATCGGAATCAGCAACAGTATGGCCCCTGGAAAGAACACCAGCGTCCACCAGGCCACGCCGAATAGCGTGACAGCGCCAAAGTGGCGGCCGATCCAACCGATGCCGTCGCGGATGCCCATTCCACGGAGGCCGAACGGATAGTCGAGGAAGTTCCACGCCATCAACCAGCCGCCGACCAGGAGCCGCACTGGTATCGTGACGATCGCAGCCGGCGGGAAAAAGAACTCGACGACCGTCAACGCCAACATGAAGCCACCGCCGAATATGACGGTGATCGCGACGACCTTCAGATTACGCCGCAGCGATTGCCAATAGGGGATGGCCGGCGTTGCTCGGCCCACCAGTGCCCGCTCCTGAGCCCGACAGATCGCTTCCAGCGCGAAGCCGGCACACGGTTGTGCCAGGGTTAGCGCGATGAGGACCGCGATCGTGGCGCCGATCAAGCCAAGGAGGCAGGCCAACGCCCAAGTACCGAAGTGTGTTTCGCCGAACAGAGCCTTGCTGGATTCCCACGCGCCCCACGACGAGAGCCCGCACAGGCTAATTGAAAAGAAAGCCATGAATCCGATGGGCACCAACGACCATCCCCAGACTGATGGCGTCACGATGATGAACCAAGTTCCACCTGCAAACGCGCGGACGCCGTCCCAGATTCCAAGCGATCCGCGATCGTTCACGCCGTCACGACTGGCCATTGAATCAACCCGGCAATGGGCGATTTCGTCTCCACCGCCTCATTGATATGCGGTCAACGTCATAGGAGCGTAATCGCCACCTCTTCATACTTGGCCACTTTGCGGAAGCCGAGACGTTCATAACAGCGAATCGCCGCGCTGTTGTCTGCCTTCACGTTGAGCCCGACGTAATCGACGGTCTTTAACACTTCCGTGCAGAGCCGTGCAGTGATCGCCGCCGCATATCCGTGGCCGCGGTGGTCCGGGTGCGTGACGATGTTGCCGAGGGCCGCCACGCGCTGCGCCGGCGAGTAGACATGGCAACCGGCCGCGCTCACAAGTAGGCCATTGATGCGCAGGCCGAAGTACTGACCCGTCGCGATTTGCCACGGATCAAACCAGTGGTTGGGATAAGCGCAATCATAGAGGGCGGTAAGCTCAGGCACGTCATCATCGGTCATGCGCTCGGCACTCGCACTTTGGGGGACCACGAGTGCCGGTTCGAACAGGGCCATCTTCCGATGCGGCCCCCGCGATTCGGCAATTGTGTTCGGTCCGAAGGCGGCCAGCGCGCCGGGACTCAGATGGGAGTACATCTTGGCCGGCAGCATGCGGCGGGCTGAGCGAAGCAGTTCATGGAGGGCATCGTAGGGCGGATCGGCGAGCGCGATGAGCGTCGGCGTCTCGAAGGCCGTGTAGAGCAGAAGGATTGCTCGAATGCTACCCCCGTCTTCCAGGGCGTACCACGTCGTGAACGGCCAGAACGCGGGATCGAGATCGCCGAGTGCGTAGATGTTCAAAAACACATTTTGCCGCAGGATCGGCTCGATCTCATCCGGTCGGTGTAGGCTGATGACGCGCACGAAGCACCTCATTCGATATGCTTGTCGATGCGACCGAAGGTCGCCGTAGCCACAAGCTGCCAGCTTGTGGTTTAGACGATCAAGCTCACAAGCTGGCAGCTTGTGGCTACGGAAGGCCCCTATGCGTTACCTCGTCACCGGCGCTGCTGGGTTCATCGGCTCGCATCTTTGCGAACGACTGCTGTCACTGGGTCACGAGGTGGTCGGCCTCGATTGCTTCGTTCCTTACTATCCGAAGCCGCTCAAGGAACGCAACCTCGTTGAGGCGAAAAAACATCCGAAGTATCGCTTCGTTTCACTTGATCTGCGAACCGATGACGTGAGGACAGCCGTCGAAGGCGTGGACATCATTTTCCATCTTGCGGCGATGCCGGGCCTCGTCGCGAGCTGGACCGACTTCGACCTCTATCTCGGTTGCAACGTGACAGCTACGCAACGGTTGCTTGAAGCGGTCAAGGGCTCGAAATCGCTCAAGCGCTTGATTTACGGATCGACGTCGAGCGTCTACGGCAAGTTCGCGTCCGGCGACGAGACGTTGCCGACCAAGCCGGTGTCGCCGTATGGGGTCACGAAGCTCGCCGGCGAACACCTGGCGCGGGCTCATCTCGACATATTTGGGACGCCAGTCTCGGTGTTGCGCTTCTTCAGTGTCTACGGTCCCCGGCAACGGCCGGACATGGCTTACAACATCTTCATCCGTGCCCTGCTCACGGGCGAGCTGATCACTGTTTACGGTGACGGTGAGCAAGTGCGCGGCAACACGTTCGTGGCGGACTGCGTGGAGGCCGTCATCGCGTCGGCGAACGCCCCCATCGGCGAGACGTTCAACATCGGCGGCGGCGAGATGGTCAGTGTGAAGGACGTGCTCGCCAAGCTTGAGCACATCGCGGGCAAGACGTTTACGATGAAAACCGAGCCGGCCCGCATCGGCGATCAGCGGCACACGTTCGCGGACACGACGAAGTTGCGCCGACAACTCGGCTGGGAGCCGAAGACGACGCTCGATGAGGGGCTAGCGCTGCAATTTGAGTGGCAGAAGGCGGTCTGATCAATGACTCGCTCGGAGTCGCATTGCGACCTAGGTCCTGCGACAGCTACAATTGGACGAGAGGAGTGAGTCAATGCGGCAGTACATCGTGGTTCGTGAGGAACCGAAGGGCCGATTCGTGGCCTATCCCGTCGGCCTACCCGAATTGACCGCAGTTGCTAACGATCGCGCGGATGCGGTTGCCACCGCGACGTGCAAGCTAAACGATTGGATTCGCTCCGGCCAACTTGTTCCCGTGCGTTTACCGGGATTTCAAACTGCGGCTGAGTCGAAGCTTGACAGCACCGATGCGATGCGGCATGCATTTGAGGAAGCAATTCAGCGCTCGCGACGTGACGATCTCGCACAAACGCTGGCGGAGTACGAGGCCGAATGCCCCGGTTCCTCCTTGATACCAATCACCTGACACTGCTCGAGCAGTGCCAGGTGCCATTCATGATCCGGTACCTTCGCGAGCGGGCCGAAGTCATCACCGGAATCGTCAACGTGCAGGAAGTGCTGAAGGGACGGCTCGCGGCCCTCGCTTCCGCACGCAAGCCGGTGGACGTCATCCGCGGATATGAACTGCTCGATCTGTCGAGCACAGTGATTACTCAATTGCCAGTCCTGCTATACGATGCGCTCGCTGACTCCTTCTTTCAGCGGGTTTGATCATCGCGGCCCCGCGTTGGCGGTCGGGGTCGGCGGATCGCCTCGATCGCCCTTGCGAATGGTCTGACACTGATAACTTGCAATATGCAGGATTTTGTCGGCATCCCCGGACTCTCGCTCGACGACTGGTCCATCTGATACCC
>DATANR010000206.1:0-11148 GCA_036266155.1 Gemmataceae bacterium
CGGCACGCAGGGCACGGGCGACCAACTCCATCGCTTCCGGCAGTTGCGACGCGAACTTCTTGAGCCGCGACGCCCGCTTGTACCACAGCCAGATGAACGGCAGGCTGAACAGGATGCTGGCCCCAACGGGCGCCACATACATGTTCACCAGCAGCGTGCTGATCAGGCCGCCAACCAAGGCCAGGCCGAGGGCAATGCCGAACAGGGCGCTCGGCTTCATCTTCAGGTCGGCCTGCTCGAACATCTTGGAGACGCGGAAGAACTCTGGCGTCAGCCGTTCGAGGATGTTCTGCTTGCCCACCTCCATCAGGGCCTGTTTGATCATCAGGTCAGTCGACGAGTCTTTCGACCCGCGCGATCCACGCCCCACCAGCGCGTCGAGGCGGTCGGCCGTCCGGCCGGGACTGCCCATGCGCAGGACCAGGAACGAGACCGCGCCGACCAGGCCGGCGACACCGAAGAACACGACGAATGCCAAAATCAACGGGTCCATGGTGCCAACTCAGTAGGGGTCATTAGTCCTAAATCATGGGTCATTACTTATCGGTCAGTTTCAATGACCAATCACTAATGACCAATAACCAACTTTAATCACGAATGAGCACACGTTCCGTGAACATGTTGCTCGGCAATTTCACACCCTTCGATTCGAGCCGATTCACAAAGGTCGGCCGTACGCCCGTCGCCTCGAACTGGCCGAACGCCCGGCCATTTTGATCCACGCCGAGCTGCTTGAACCGGAAGATCTCTTGCATGATGATCACGTCCTGCTCCATGTTCATCACTTCCGTGATGGATAGGACTTTACGCGGCCCACCTTGCAAGCGGTTCACCTGAATGACCAGATCGACGGCCGAGGCGATCTGTTGCCGCATCGCCTTGATGGGCAGTTCGAAGCCGGCCATCATGATCATCGTTTCCAACCGGCTCATGGCGTCGCGCACGCTGTTGGCGTGCAGCGTGGTCATGGAACCGCTGTGGCCGGTGTTCATGGCCTGGAGCATGTCGAGCGTTTCGCCGCCGCGACACTCGCCGATGATGATGCGCTCAGGCCGCATACGCAGAGCATTGCGAACCAGATCGCGGGTCGCGATGGCGCCCTTGCCTTCAATGTTTGGCGGCCGTGTTTCCAACCGGACTACGTGATCCTGTTGCATCTGCAGCTCGGCAGCGTCCTCGATCGTCACGATGCGTTCGTCGCCTGGAATGAACGACGACATTGTGTTCAATAGTGTCGTTTTGCCCGAGCCCGTACCGCCCGAGATGACCACGTTCAAGCGGGCCTTGATGCAGGCCTCCAGAAGCATGGCCATTTCCGGGCTGAACGCCTTGTAGTTCAGCAAGTCTTCGAGCTTCAGCGGCGAGGCGCCGAAGCGGCGAATGCTCAGGCTGGCGCCGTCGAGGGCGATGGGCGGGATGACCGCGTTGACGCGAGAGCCATCGGGCAGACGGGCGTCGCACAACGGGCTCGTTTCATCGACACGCCGGCCGACCTTGGACACGATGCGGTCGATGATCTGCAGCAAGTGATCGTTGTCGCGAAAAAGCACGTCGGTCTTTTCCAGCTTGCCGCGGCGCTCGACGTATACCTTCTTCGGGCCGTTGACCAAGATGTCAGAGATCGTCGGGTCCTTCAGCAGCGGCTCCAGCGGGCCGAAGCCGAGGGTCTCGTCGAGGACTTCCTCGATGAGCTTCTCCCGCTCCATTCGGTTGAGGAGCGGGTTTTCCGTGTCACACAGATGCTCGATCACACGGCGAATGTCGCGGCGGAGCGCATCCGAGTTCAAGTCTTTGACGCGGGTGAAGTCGAGCCGCTCCACGAGCCGGGCGTGGATCTGCCGCTTCAATTCGTCGAAGTTCTTCGATCCGGCAGCCGAAACGCCCGCGGTGCTGATACCGCGAACGCTTGCGCCGTTGATGCTGTTGAGCTTCGACAAACCCTGCTGGAGGCGTGACATTGTTGCATCTCTTAATCAGGGGCCAGGAGTCAAGGGTCAGATGTCTAAGGAAGTCGTTCTGACTCCTGCTTCCTGGCTCCTGGGCGATTACCCGCCAAACCAACCTTTTCTCTTCGCCGACTGCTCGACCATGGGCGCCTTCCCCGTGAGCGTTTGCACCAGTCCCTGGAAGCTCTGCTGAATCTTGCTCTTCGGAGCGAACCTGATGAGCGGCTGCCCGGCGACGCGTGAGCCGATCACCGCTTTCGATTCATTCGGAACCTGCCAGAAGATCGGCTTGCCGATCACTTCCTCGGCCTTCTTGGCCGTGATGGCGTCTTCCGAAATATCCGATCCGGCCCGGTTCACCACGACCCGGAGCTTGTCGCCCAGGTCCCCTTCGGCGCTCAAACTGTGAATCAGTCGCACCACATTGCGGAGGCTGGACAACTCCAGCTGAGCGACCAACAGCACCAGACTGCTCATCCGCAATGCCATCAAGTCCGTGGGCAATAAGGCCTTACTGAGATCGAGAATCAGGTGCGTGTAGCTGATCTTGAGCAAGTTTAGAATGCGTTCCACGTGGCCTTCGTGGATCCCGCCAATTTCGTGGATCTCGATCGGATGGCGCAGAACGGATAATCCGGTGTCCTGGTGCTTCACTAAGGCCCGTTTCAAATAGTTCATGTCCAACCGTTCAATGTTCCGGGCCAGGTCCCCCATGCTCAGGTTGTCGTTGTTGGGCAATTCGATCGCGATGTCGGCGTCGCCCATGGCCAGGTCGAGGTCGATCAGGGCGACCGAATTCTCCGGATGAGCGGCCAGCGTTGCCGCCAGGTTGACCGCGATGCTCGTGCAACCGACGCCACCGCGTGATCCCAGGACGCTGATGATCTGACCGGCCGCCTTCTGGGCTGGCGGCGCCATGATCCCGCTCGCCCGATCCACGACTTGAGGTGTATCGCTGAGCGATCGCCGCAAGGCGCCGATCAGATCCTCAAGGGTCAACGGGTTGGTCAAGAAGTGCTTCGCTCCCCGTTGCAGGGAGGTCAGCAGGGCCTGGCTGTCCGAACTGATCGTGATGATGGCGAGGCGGGGATGCTCGGCGGCGAGTTGGCCCACCATTGTCAACGCTTTGGGCTTGTCCGCGTCCAGGGCCACGATGACGAGGTCCGGGGCGGACTGTTGGATCACGTCGTAGAAGTAGTCGTAGCGCGCGCACTCTGCCTCGAGCCAGACGAAATCAACGCCCAGAATCATGGTCCGGAGCGACTCACGACTGGCTTCGTTCGGATCGACGATTGCGATGCGCTGCATGATGACTCTTCTCTCCAGAGGCCGGAGGCCAGAAGTCAGAGGTCAATTTCTTAACCTCTGACCTCTGACCTCTGACCTCTGACCTCTGAACTCTGTGCACTACTTCTTCAACTCCGCCGTCTTCCGCTCCGGCTTCACCGGATCGAGCAGGCTGGACGGCGGTGCGATCAACGGGTCCGCTTGCACCGTTGGCGGATCGGTCGGCAACCGCGTGGGCGGTGTCACGATCGCCTTGCCACCCGCACCCGCGGCCGCCGGGCTGCCGCACTTACCGTCCGCACATCCACCCGCGGCGCCACCGACGCACGGGTAGGTATTGGCCGACGCGCCCGACTTCCAAGCTGGCACGTATTCCCAACCATTCCAAATCTGCCGCTGACCACGCGGGGCTTCCAGAATCGTTTCGAGGTAGAACTCGAAGTCATCCGGCTTCCGCGTTTCCGAACCCGGCAGGGCCTTCGGCATCTGGCTGCAATCGGCCGGGTCAACCAATCGCGGCGTGAGCAGAATGATCAACTCGATCTCTTGCTCCGTCTGCGTTGCGTAACTGAACAACACACCGAGGTACGGGAGATCGCCGAGGTGCGGGATCTTGGTCACCGTGCCTTGCTGTGACGTCTGAATCAGGCCGCCGATCGCGATCGTCTGGCCCGGCTCAACGATGACCGAGGTGGTCATCTTCTGTTCCTCGAAGGCCGGCGACGTGCCGAACGTCGTGGTCAGAGCCTGCGTGTTGTTCACCGCCGTCACCTTCGGGGAGACGGTCAGGTGAATCTTCCCGTTGCCGTACACGACAGGGAGGAACGTCAATTCCGTTCCAACCGGCCGGTAGGTGACGCCCGGCCCGTTGATGCCGGCCGCGGCGCTGATCACGGGCACCTGGCCGCCGACCAGCAGGTTCGCTTCTTCACCGCTGCGGGCGACGATGGTCGGGGCCGACACCAGCTTGGCCAAGCCTTCGCTCTTCAGGGCCGCGAGCAACAGGGCGATCCGGGCCGGAGCGAAACCCGCGATGATGTTGGCCGTGGCGGCCGGGGCGGCTTGGGCCGCCTGCGGAATCACGCCGAGACCGAGCTGAGCGGCTTGGATCGACTGCGTCGCTCCACCTGCCGCCGCTGCCGCCCCGCCCGCCGCGCCACCTTGCTGAAGCGAGGTCAAACCGCCGAGCAAGCTGCCGGCCGAGACGGTGTTGCCATTGATGATGAAGTTGGCCCCGCGGCTACGTGCTCGCGTCCGGTCCACCTTCGCCAGGGTCAGGTCGAGCTGGACGTGCGGCACGTTACCGCCGCCGCCGACCGTGATCGTGTTCACTGCGACCCGCAGGCCCAGGACCTCGGACAATTTGCCAATGGTGTCCCGGTCCGTTTCGCTCGTCACGTATCCCGACAGAATCACACTGTTCCCCGATTCACCGATCGGGGTAATCTCGATCATCGCCGTCGGGACGGTCTTCCGGATCAGGTTCCGAAGCATCTCGACGTCGCGCTGAACGACGACCAGATACGATTCTTTGCCGCCGTCGCGATCGAGCAAGTCGAGTCGGCTCGTGCCGGCCGCCCGCCCGATCAAGATCAACGTGGTCGGATCGTTGGCGTCCGCCAGGACCTGAACCACGCGGTCATTTTCGTTGAAAGCCTCTTTGATCGGCTTCTTCGACTTCATCTGGAATCGGACCTGACCACCGATGGTCACGGTCACCGCCCCGGTTCGATCCGGGGTGGCCATTGGCGATTCTTTTTTCTCCTGAGCCCGAGCCGGGCCCCCGGTCAGGGCGACCAAACCGGCCAGCAAACCAGCCACTGCCCATGCTCGGGCCAATTTCGTCGGGTGCATCCTGTCACCTCTCCTACTAGGGCCGTCCTTGGAACCGGACCGCTGGACGACGGGTCGCAGTGTCGCAGCATTTGCCACGACCTCTTCGCCCCATCGTCCTGTGTTGAGTCCGGTCACTTGGTCACCTGGAATTACTGATTCACCTTCGGGCTTTCAGCTTCGGCCTTGGGGGCGTCCGCTTCGGGCTTGTAATCGTCCGCATCCTTCTCGCTGTCAAACCGCTTCCACTTGTCCTGACCGATCTCCAACCAAATGATCTTCTTGGTGACGCCGCCCTCTTGAATGGTCGTTTCGAAGCGCGGGAACTTCTTCTTCGTCTCCGCGACCGCTGGCGTCGGCGCCGGCTGAACCGGATCGGCCGGCTTCTCGACTTTCGCCATTTCGGACCCGGTCAGCGACTTGTACAGGAACTGCCCCTGGTCCACCGGCTTGATCACATACAGGCCCTTGAGGTCGTCCGGGTTCTGCACCACGCCTTCGGGAACTGATTTCACTTCGGTCGTCGTGAAGTAGTCACCCACGTTGTCGGCGTTGATCAAGGTGTTCATCGGGACCGGCTTACGGGCCATCACCACTTGTTCGAACTTCGTCTTGGCCTCCGGTTGCGGCATCGGCGCCGTGGCCGGCTTGTCGACGAACGGGTCCTCGAGCCAATCGACTTCCCCTTCCTTAAGCTGAGCGACGATCTCGCCCGGTGTCCGATTCCGCAGCACGAGCTTGAGCTTGCCCCGTTCGTCCGCGAGGGCGATGAGCCGCGCCTGCTTGTCGGTCACCGCCATCGACACGCTTTCGACCTGGCTAACAGCCGCGCCGGTTTTCTCGTCGACGGTGTTGGTCTGGTTGAGGGCGAGGACCAACATGTCCTGAAGAATGATGGCTGCCCGCGTTTTGCCGGTGCCGGTCTTCTCCACGAACATCACGTCGACCTTCGAACCTGGCTTGGCAAAACCGCCTACCGCATCAACTGGACTGCACTTGACCGTGAAAGCCTTGAAGCCTGCCGGAATCTCCAGAACCTTCAAAGATCCGAGGTCCGTGATCGCAACCGGGTTGCCCTGCTTCAGGGTCCGGGTCAGGCTCTTCCCCTTCACCGTCTCAATGTCCGTCACCGCATCGGGCGGGACGAAGTTTTTGGGCATGTCCGCCCATTGCAGCAGGTTGTCGATGTCCTTCTCGTCGAGCGGCGTCTGGACCGGCAGGTCCTTCTTCGCGACGAGCACCTTCACGGTTTCTGGGCCGGTCTTGCCGCCCGCACTCAGCTTGGCCACCGCCACGGCGGCCACGAGACCACACCCAACGGCCACGCCGAGCATGGCCAAATTCTTCTGTTTCATGGCTGCCGACTCTGGTTGAACTTTTGCTTCCCCCACCGGACCACAAGCCGGCGGGACATTCGCGGACACTGATTGTGTCCGCTGCCCTCCTTGGACTTTTCGTGATCGTTTCAGGCGAACGGCAGTCCCTGCCTGTAGCGCCGATCCTGACGACTATGCCAGGACTGCCTGTCCCGTTGACCTCACCTGTCCCACCGGAGCTTAGCACCCTTCGGCGCTTGCCGATGATTCCTGCTACGCCGTTTCTTTCGACTGTCCGGTGGCGGACTCTTCAGTTTTTCCACCCTTAGCGGGAATGCCGAGAACAGCGAACGCAACGGCTACAGCGAAACTGCGGGGACCGGATAAACTTGCTTGGCGTTGCAAGTCCGAGGGGACATCTGGTTCCGATGAGACCCATCTGTCCCGTCTTTGGATCAAATCCCTTCGAAGAGCCGGTACGCCAGATAGCCCAGAAACCCGATGCACAGCGGAATCCCGTACGGCAGCCGGTCCCAACCCGGCCGACGCGACTGCGACCGGGCCGCCGCGGCTTCCGGGCCGACCGTGGCCAGCACTTTCAGGTCGATGGCAATCTCGCGGAAGTTGCTCAGGTTCTTGCGGAACTTCCGGCGGAGAACCATCATCACCAGTCCGCACACGCCGCCGACGATGGCGCCGAGACAGAAGGAGTAGATGAGGATCTCGATCGCGATGGAGTTATCTGTTCCGAAGTATGCCCCGATCCAGGCGCCGAAGCCCATCAGCATCTTCACGTCGCCCTGGCCCATGCCGACGATGGCCAGCAGCGGGAACAGCAAGGCAAAGCCGATCGCCGTGCACAACATCGAGATGCCCAATCCACCGACCCCGGCATCGACCGGCACCTGCAGCGAATGCAAAAGTCCCAGGCCCCAACCGCTGAGAACCAGCGAGAGGGTCAACCAGTTCGGCACCTTGAAGGCCCAGCCATCGATCACCGCGGCCAGCACCATGCCGATGCAGACGACGACGATGGGTCCGTAGTTATGCGTGGGAGAGATCGCGGCCCAGATTTGATGAGCGACGAAAGAGGCCAGGATCCACCCCAAAGCAATGAAGGGGATCCGGGCCATTTGCATCAAGAACGCCCGGTCGATGCCCAGGTCGTCGGGAGCAGGGACATTGGCCGGCGGTGTGTGCATCTGGACGGGCGGCGTTGCAGTTGACATTCGAGCAAAACCTCACCAGGGGCGACAAGGGGGTCGCGCTGCACGTCTCGCGACGTCCAGCCGGTGGCTCGCTCCGTCAGTCGTCAGCTACCGGCTGTGGTCAAGGAGACGTTCCCGAACGTGCTGTTCGAGTTCGATCCCAGCGTCGTGACGGCGGCGATGCACACCACGATGATCAAAGCCAGCATGACGGCGTACTCGACGGCCGTCGGGCCGTCGTCCTTCTTCAGGAAGCGAACCGTTCTCTTCACCCAATTCCGGTACATGCGCGCTCCTTCCGCGGGGCAGTCGCAGGTCGGACCAAGCCGACCCAACGCTCTAGGCGAACACCCGTCGAACAGGAGGGCCGATCCGCGGGTTGCCCCAACGATCGGCACGGCGGATGAACCAGTCGTGGGCATGTCCGCCGAGGGAGGCTTTGGACATGGCCCGAATTTTTTTGGGGCCGCCAACGTGGCGGGCAGTTACGCCAGAAACGTAGGTCGTGGAACCGGCCAGTCAAACCGTCGGCATCTTGAATCGCCAAAGTTCGGGCAAAATCGGCGAGTTCGGCACAATCGTCAGAAGTGGAATTTTCAGCCAGGATTACCGCTTTGAGGTGAGGGCTGAGTGTCTAACGCATCCACCGAATGCGGTACATGTTCAACATTCGACCAGAACGAGTGCTTTGTAATGAAACAGTTCGGCGCACGGCGAATTCGTTTCACCCAGAATTGAGAGATGGCCAACACACACACTGGGGTTGACCATCTCTGCCTGCGATTTCGCGCTCATCCCAAAGCCCCCAAAGGAGATGGGTTGAAAATGCGGAGTTTCAATTCTAGTGCCAGAAGCCCTCTGAAAGCCGCGCCAACTGGGAACGTTGTTGCTGTGGAACTCACGTTGCTGCCGTGCAGTAGACCGTTCGGCAGTTTCCTTGCCAAGCGCAGAACGAGTGAATGTCGATGGTGCTTTGAGTGCTCGTGCAATTGAATAGGTTGAATAGGCCACCCAGTCGCCCCAATTTAGTTCGTCGGCAATACCGATGAAAAAGCAAGCCACGACACGGCCCGACTCGCCAGACAATCGACTTTAAGCGTGCGGTTCATTTGTCGGAGAAACTCGGCGCCAGCTGGATGGCTCGGTTCTGTCAGCTGAATCTTGTCGGTCTGGGTGATCAGAAAAGGATGATCGCTGAGGACTGTTGATCTGGCGCTTTTACTCAAGTTTGTGCTGGACAAAACTGTAGCTTCCGGGGAGAATTGTGCGAAGATACTATGGTTGGTTTCGCGGAACTCATGTACCGGTGCCGGTGTCGAATACATGAAGAAGTGATGGGTTAGGCGAAACAGGTTGCGGAAAAAACCGAGAAGTTCGGGTTGCCCGGGGGGTTGACACCGCTTATTTGTAACAATTAAGACTACGTGAAGGTGTCTCGTTCCTCTTTCCACCTCACGGCAGTCTGCCTTCTTCCGTCGGTGAACGACGCTTCACCGGATTTGTTGGCTCGGCTCTTCGCGATCGCTCTGAGGAGCATCGCCTCGTTTTTTTTATCGTGTCTTGTTCTGCGAGGAGACCACTGATGTACGTGTCGACGCAGCTACCCGCCCGTGGGCGACCGCGATTCGCGTTCACCCTGATCGAACTGCTCGTGGTGATCGCGATCATCGCGATTCTGATCGGCCTGCTCTTGCCAGCCGTCCAGAAGATCCGCGAAGCCGCCAACCGGATGAAGTGCACCAACAACATGAAGCAAATGGGGTTGGCGCTGCACAACTATCACGACGTTTACGAGAAGTTCCCGCTGGCCCGTGCAATCTACAACGGTCCGGGCTACACCACCAACCCGTATTTCGGCGGCTACACGACGGGGGCCTACATCTACGTGCCCGCGAGCTACGACACGGTTGGCGGCTGGATTTATCGAATCCTGCCGTTCATGGAGCAGGACAATGTCGCCACCAAGATGAACAACGCCCCGAACACGACGGTGTGGTGGACCGAATGGGCCAACATCAACAACACCGACCTGAAGTTCATCCACTGCCCCTCGGATAATCGCACCAAGTACGGCACGACCAACGTGCTGACCAGCTACATGGGCGTTACCGGCAACGACGAGCGTGAAGGCAGCGACGGCACGAACGGCATGTTCGCCGTTCAGCACTGGTGGGGTTTCCAGCCGCCGATTCCGATTCGCATGGCGAGCGTAACCGACGGCCTGAGCAACACGTTGATGGTCGGCGAGCGGCCGCCGGCGTCGGACATGTACTGGGGCTGGTGGATGTACTCGGACTCGGACAACATCTTGGCGCATCCGAACCGTGAAACCTACACGGTCAGCGGCTGCAGCGGCAACGAGTACTTCCGCAACGACAAGATCAGCAATTCCAAGTCGGCTTGCCACTTCTGGAGCGTGCATCCGAACGGCGGCAACTGGTTGCTGGGTGACGGGTCGGTCCGGTTCTTCAATTACTCGGCGGCGACGACCACTCTGGTCGACATGGCCAGCATGAACGGCGGCGAAGTCGTCCGCAACTAGTGCGCTCTGCAGGGCCGCCCGTCAAGACGGGCGGCCCTCCCTGTCTCAATTACAACTATCAACTACCCTCGGGCGCTTTCACCATGCTCCGACACATATCGATCCGTTTATTTGTTGGGACAGCCCTGCTGGCGCTGGTCGCAGGATGCAACTCGCAGACGAGCGTGTCGGGAAAGGTGACCTACAAAGGCACACCAGTCTCGACGGGCAGCGTCACGTTAGTGGCCAGCAACGGCCAGGTGTACACCGGCAATTTGAATTCGGACGGCACCTTTCAAATCTCCGACGTGCCCACGGGCGAAGTGCAAATCGGCATCGTGGGCGCCAATCCGGGCAGTGGGAACAAGCCGCCACCCGCCCGCGGCGGACGTGGGCCCGCGGGTGTCGGTCGCGGCGGCGGCGAGGGCAACCCGGAAGGCCGCGGGGCTGCCGAGCAGGGCACGGGACCAGTGATACCCGCTCAATACGGCGATCCGCGGACCTCAGGACTCACTGGCAAAGTGAAGGCCGGCGAGCCGTTGAACATTGATTTGAACTGAGAGACGATCCGTTGACCACTCCCCAGGCGTTTTGCATTTTTTGCATCGGTTTGGGGAGATTCTTTTTGACTTGACCCTATACCTCTCCATATCCTCCCCCAATCGGTCGGAAGCCCTCCGATCGGCTATCACCCCTGCACCTTGGAGAACGAATGCGCCGGATCCTGTGCCTTGTGGCTCTTCTTGGGGCCGCTACGATGTTCACTGGTTGTGATGACAAGCCGAAGACCACGGCGGCCACGAGCAGCAGCAGTGCTGGCGGAGCCGCGACGACGACCGTGGTTAAGTAACCCCGAGACTGAATCAACCTGATAGCGAGCCCGGCCCATTTGGCCGGGCTCGCTGCATTTTCACTTCCCTTCCCACCTGCACATTCCGGTCCTTTTTCCCCGTTCCCGCGCATATTCCCTTCGCGCGGCCGATTTTCCTCAACCCCACCTACCAGGAGCAGGAGCTGACGCAGCCCGAGGTGGCGCT
>DATANR010000207.1:0-13635 GCA_036266155.1 Gemmataceae bacterium
CGTCCACCTGGCGGCACTTCCTGCCGCGCCAATTCGGCTATGAAGGCGCGGTGCCGATGAAGTTGGAAGACCTGACGATGGACCACCCGCAAATCGCCTTCCGCAAGCAGCACCTGGGCCGTTATCTCGCGAACCTGGTCACCAAGCCGTACGACGGCAAGATGCTCACATACCTCGACATGGTCGGCCAGATTCACACGCCCAAGGCCGGCAGCAAAGAGATCAACGTCCCGCTCGTGCAGATGAACGCCTTGATGGGTTTCGTGTCCGACGCGTTGATCAACACGATCGTTGGGCTGCATCTTCCGCGCGAGACGGAAGTCAAAACCTTGCGTGCGTTTAACAAGTTGCTGTGGTTGCAGAACGATTTGATTACCCGCCATTGCGCCGCGTGAGCGCGCTACGCCGCAAGCGGCGGTCGATTACCATGAATACCTTCCACATTGCACCGATTGCACTTGTTCTCGCGGCCGTCGCGCGGGCGGACGACTTCGATCGTCCGCCCATCGACTATGAAACCGCGACGCCGCACAACGTCGTCACGCAATTGCAGCAACGGATCGATGCCGGCCAGGTCAAGGTCCCGTTCGTCGACGAGTTTGGTTATCTGCCGGCGGTGCTCAAAGAGTTGAATCTTCCACGGTCGTCGCAGATGCTCGTCTTCTCGAAGACGAGCCTGCAGCGTGACCGCATTTCGCCGCGCACGCCGCGGGCCTTGTATTTCAACGATGATGTTTACGTCGGCTTCTGCCGGCTCGGCAACGTGATGGAAGTGTCTGTCGCCGACCCGGAATTGGGGGCGGTCTTTTACACGCTTCGTCAGGAGCCAGCTGACAAGCCGCGCTTCCAGCGCCAGACCGATCACTGTCTGATTTGCCACACCTCGCGTCAGCAAGGGATTCCGGCCCACACCGTGCGCTCGATCTATCCCGATCGCGATGGCAATCCGATCCTTTCGAGCGGCTCGTTCCGCATCGACCATTCGAGTCCGCTGAAGGATCGCTGGGGCGGGTGGTATGTGACTGGCGCGCACGGCAGCCAGACGCATCTTGGCAATTTCATTCTGCCGAACCGCAACAGCTCCCCCGATGGCCTGCGGAACGATGCCGGCCTCAACGTCACCGATCTGAAGGGCCGTGTCGATACCGGCATGTACTTGACGCCGCACAGCGACATCGTCGCTTTGATGGTGCTGGAACATCAAACAGAGATGCACAATCGCATCACCGCCGCCAACTTTCAGACGAAGGTCGCTCATCGCGATGCCGATGTGATCAACGAACTGGACAATGCCCCGAAGGGCCGGCTGACCGAGGGCACGTCGCGGCGCATCGATGGGGTCGCCGACCAGCTCGTGAAGTACATGCTCTTTTCTGAGGAGGCCCGACTGACGGAGCCGGTGAAGGGCACGAGCGCCTTCGCGGACGAGTTCGCCAAACGCGGGCCATTTGACAAGAAGGGCCGATCGCTACGCCAGTTCGATCTCTCGACGCGAATCTTCAAGTATCCGTGCAGCTACCTGATCTATTCGGCGGCGTTCGACGGCCTGCCGGCCAGCGTGAAGGAGCGGATATATCAGCGACTATGGGACGTGTTGACCGGCAAGGATACGAGCAAGGAGTTTGCCCACCTGTCCGCCGCGGACCGATTGGCAATCAAGGAGATCCTGATCGACACGAAGCCGGGGCTGCCGAGCTATTGGAAGTGAGGCTCCGAATACAGACACCGGCACCGCTGGCCCAACTAAAGCCCGCTCTGAGGCCTCCGGATTTGTCGGGATTACCGCAGGATGTCGGCAACGACTCGTCCGTCATGGCCGTCGAGCAGGCTCAGTTCCTGGTTGTTGCGGGCGTAGACGAGCTTCTTCGCATCGAGCCCGAAGAGGTAGAGCAACGTCGCGTGGAAGTCGTGCTGCGAGACTTTCTTTTCGACGGCGTGGTGGCCGAACTCGTCGGTGACGCCGTGGATGTGCCCGCCCTTCACGCCGCCGCCGGCGAGCCACCAGGTGAAGCCGTAGGTGTTGTGGTCTCGTCCGACCTTGGCCGGGCCGGCGTCGTTCTGGATCACGGGCAACCGGCCCATTTCGCCGCCCCAACCGACGAGCGTCGTGTCGAGCAGGCCGCGTTGCTTCAAGTCGCGGACCAGGGCCGCGGCCGGCTTGTCCGTCTTCTTGCACGAGGCCGGCAGCGATGTGCGGATCGAACCGTGGTGATCCCAGAACTGGTTGCTCGTGAACACCTGCACGAAGCGCACACCGCGTTCGACGAGCCGGCGTGCGATCAGACAGCGTGCTCCGTAGTCGGCCGTCGCCGGCTCGTTGAGGCCGTACATGTCCTTGATGGCCTCGGTCTCGCGCGTCAGATCGAACGCCTCGCGGGCCGATGACTGCATCTGTGCCGCGAGGCCGTAGCTCGCGATGCGTGCTGCCAAATCCAATTCGCCCGGCCGCTTCGCCAGGTGCTCGCGATTCAACTCACCTAAATATTCGAGCAGGTTCTCCTGCGGCTTGCCCTTCAAGTACGGCGGTGGATCGAGGTTCGGGATGCGTGGCTCGCGTGGCCGGGCGACCGTGCCCTGGAAGATGGACGGCAGCCAGCCGTTCGACCAGTGCTCGGTCGTGCTGACAGGCAGGCTCACGGGATCGGGCAGGGCGACGAACGCCGGCAGGTTCTGTGCTTCGGCGCCGAGACCGTAGCAGACCCAACTCCCAAGCACCGGATGCCCGCTGACGATCCGGCCCGTGTTCAGCGCGTGGATCGATTGCACGTGATTATTCACGTCCGTATGCATCGACCGGATCACGCAAATGTCGTCGATCACGCGGGCCGTGTGCGGCAGCAATTCCGACACGTCGATGCCGGACTGGCCATGCTTCGCGAATTTCCACGGCGAGCCGAGCACGGTCGAGCTAGCCTGAGCGGCATTGTCGTACTTGACCTGGCCGGGGAACGGCTTGCCGTCGAGCTTCGTGAGGGCCGGCTTCGGATCAAAGAGGTCCATGTGGCTCGGGCCGCCCTGCATGAACAGGGAGATCATGGCCGTCGCGCGCGGCTGGAAGTCCGGCTTCTTCGGCTTGAGATCGAAGTGCCGATCCAGTTCCGGCTTCTTCGGCTCCGCGAGCAGCCGATCGCGATTGAGCAGCCAGGCGAGCGCAACAGTGCCGACGCCGAAGGTGCCGGCGTGGAGGGCGTCGCGACGAGACATCGAAGGGAAGCGCATACGGTCAATCCACATACAGAAACCGATTGCTCATCATCAACGCCTGACAAAACGCGGCCAGCGCTCGGTCGGCGGCACTCGGTGGCATGGCCGTCGGCTCAGCGGGGCCCTTCTTCACCTTGGTCGGCGCGGCAGCATGCGGCGCTGCCGCGACCGCGGGCATCGCTTCGAGTGCTTTCGTTTGAGCCTCGACAAACTTCACCGCTCGATCTACTTCGGCCGGCTCCGGTCGCACGCCACAGGCCAGTTGCCATCCCCGGACAACTCTTGCTTTCAGGTCTGTGCCGGCCTCGGCCTTCACTCGATCAGCGAAATGCACTGCCTCGGCCAACGTGAACTCGTTGTTCATCATGAGCAGCGCCTGTGGTGTCGCCGTCGAGGATTTGCGGGCCTCGCAATTGGGTTCGACTGTTGCCCAGTCGAACACGTCCAACACGGCGAGCGGCTTCGTTCGGCGGACTTGCACGTAAATGCTCCGCCGCGACTCTTCGCCCGCCGGGACCGATTCGTCGCCGAGCTTGTAACCGGCCCCATCGCGGTTCGCTTTGCCGATCACCGCAAGGCCGGCGTCGTCGTCCATCACCGACACCGGGGGGCCGAACGGCTTGAGGTTCAACTTACCGCTGACCGCCAGAGTCGCGTCGCGAATTGCCTCGGCGTCAAGTCGATGAATGGAGAAGCGGCCAAGCAACCGATTGTCCGGATCGGGATCGTACTTTGGATCGCGAACGGACGATTGTCGGAATGCGGTTGACGTCACAATCAGTCGATGCAGATGCTTGAGGCTCCAGCCCGATTGAACGAATTCGCTGGCGAGCCAATCGAGCAGGTCCTGATGCGTCGGTCGTTCGCCGAGCCGGCCAAAGTCGCCGGGCGTGCCCACGAGTCCGCGGCCAAAATGCTCCATCCAGATGCGATTGGCGATCACGCGGGCCGTCAGTGGATGGTGTGGATCGGTCAGCCAATTCGCAAGCGCCAGGCGTCGGCCCGACGATCCGCCAGCAACCTTCGCTTCCGGAAGCGGCAGCACATCATCGAGAACCGCGAGCCCGCCGGGTGCGACGATCTGCTTCGCCTGATCCGGATCGCCGCGATGATGTAGCTTGGTGACCGGCACCTGCCCCGGCGTCTCGGTCAGTGCTCGGACGAACTCCTCGACCGGCTTTTTCGCCCGCACAGCCGTGGCTGCTTCGGCCATCTTCTTCAACTCGTCGGCCGCCTTCGAATCGTAAAGGTACAGCGAACCGGCCGACACATTCAGACTCGGGTGCTGCTGCATCAGCTTCTTTTGCTCGGCCGTTCGTTTCGCTTCCGGCGCCTTGCGAGCAGTCCTGGCCGGGTCACGCATCGGCTCCGGCAGCTTCATCACTTCCTTTTCAAACGTCTGGTCAATGAACTCCTGCTGCTTGGCGAGCCGATCCTTGTCGATCTTCGCTGCGTCGGCCTCGACGGCTGCGGCAGCTTGGCGATCTGCGTCGGTGTACAGCGAGACTTGGCGCGCACCGGGCGGCTTCCAATTGACGGGGTCGTAGCCCGGCTCCAGGATCGCTCGCAGACGATAGAAGTCAGTTTGCGGCACCGGGTCGTAGCGATGATTGTGGCACTGGGCGCAGCCGACCGTGACGCCGAGGAAGGCACTGGCGACGATCTTCACCGTGTCGGTGACGACTTGATTGCGCGTCAGCTTCGGGTCCGCACCCGGCGCTCCGCTGCCATCGGGGGCCATGCGAAGGAAGCCGGTCGCGATCAACCTTTCGATAGTCTCCGGGTCGGCTACGTTCCACGGCCGCGGGGCCAGCTCATCGCCGGCGAGTTGTTCGCGGATGAACTGATCGAACGGCTTGTCACGGTTCAGCGAGCGAATCACGTAGTCGCGATACTTCCACGCCGTCGCACGCACCGGGTCGTCCGGCGAGCCGCCCTCGGAGTCGGCATAGCCGGCAACGTCGAGCCAGTGCCGGGCCCAGCGTTCGCCATATTGCTGCGTCGCAAGCAGGCGATCGACGAGCTTCGCGTAAGCCCGCGAGTCCGGGTCCGCGACAAACGTCTCAACTTCGTTGGGCGTCGGCGGCAGGCCGGTGAGATCGAAGGTCACGCGTCGAATCAACGTCGCCCGATCGGCGTCCGCGGAAAAGCTCAGGTGCTTCTCCCGTAACTTCACTTGCAGGAACGCGTCAATCGGCGTGCGCACACGTTGATCACCCACCGGCACCGCGGGTCGCTTGATTGGCTGAAACACCCAGAACTGGCGATCGGCCGCCGAAATCTGAAACCCGGCCGCGAGCGTGGCGGGCTCATCGGTTTCGACCTTCGCCCCAGTTGCAATCCATTGTTGCAACAAATCGATCTGTGCCGGCGTCAACTTCTTCTTGCCCGGCGGCATGTCGCCGGCTCGGACTTTCTCCATTAGTAGACTCGCGTCCGCCTTTCCGGGCACGATCGCCGGGCCGGACTTGCCGCCCGTGACCACGAACCGCCGCAACCGCAGATCGAGCCCCGCCTTTGGCTTCTCGGCCTCGCCGTGGCACTCGGTGCAATAAGTCTGAAACAACGGGCGCACGTGCGCATTGAACGTCGGCGGGTCGGCCGCCAACGTCGACGCGGCGACGAACGCAACGAGAGCGGTGGCGGAGAGATTCCAGCGCATGCGAAATTTGATCCGGCGGCGGGAGGCGAAGCGGTCAGGCAGGTAGGGCCATTATGCTTGGCACGCCGGATTTGTGCAAGGAATATCGCGCTCCTTCGGCCTACGAGACGGCCGCCAGTCGGCGTTTGACCGATCGCGGCGTCGGCGGCAAGTCCCACGTCGATTGCCAGTCAATCTGATCCATCATGTCCGCGAACTCGGCCAGCGACGCGACCACGAGGTCCGGCCGATAGGCGTATCTCTCCAGGTCTTCGCGTCGGGTGCCGCCCGTGAGCACGAGCACCGTGCGGAAGCCGAGTTGCACGCCGCCGAGAATGTCCGTTTCCATTGTGTCGCCGATCATCGTTGTTTCGGCCGTCGCGAGCCCAAGTTCCTTGCGGGCCGCGCGCATCATCACCGGGCTCGGCTTGCCGACGCTGAACGCCTTGACGCCGGTCGCCGCTTCGAGCATCGCGACCATCGCCCCGCAGCCGGGCCGCACGCCGCCGTTCTGCGTTGGACAACTCGGATCGAGATTGGTCGCCACCAATTTCGCCCCGCCGAGGATCATGCGCACAGCCGCTTCGACCAGTTCCAAATTGAACGTGCGTCCCTCACCGACGACGACGTAATCCGGATCGTGATCGACGACGGCGTACCCATTCTGGTGCAAAGCCGTGAGCAGGCCGCCTTCGCCAATGACGAACGCGGTGCCGCCGGGCTTCTGGGCAGCGAGGAAGCGCGCCGTGGCGATGGCACACGTGAAAACGTGCTCGTCGTCGACGTCCACGCCCATGCGCGCGAGTTTGGCCGCGACATCGCGACGCGTGCGCTGACTGTTATTGGTCAGGAACCGGAATGGAATGTCGCGCTCACGCAACTCCCGGATGAACCGATCAGCGCCGGGGATCAACTCCGAGCCGCGATAGAGAACTCCGTCCATGTCGATCAGATAACCGTGCTTCACGCAAGAACCTCATGGGTGAAAGCGGTGGGCCGCCGCCAAGTAGCGGCGTGCTACATCGCAGAGCGCGTGCCAAGGCCGAAATCCGGATCCGTTGCTCGGCGCAAGTTGTTGGAATGACTGGAGATGCTTACCAATGCGTGCAGCAGGTTGTCTGCGGACTCGCAAGGACGGGGGGCACGGAGTGCTCGCCAATCGCGCGGTCCAAATGGGTACGATGCCAAGGGCCGGGATTCGTTTCACTATGCCGAAACGATACGTTCGCGACGCACACACCCCCCTGAACGTATTTCTCATAATTCGGCCGCACGACCACGTCGGCCACAAAGGCTTTATCCAGCCTTCCTTATGCCGATGTCATGGCACGGGGTCGGTTGGCGTGCCGCCCGAACAATACGCAACCGCGAACGAAACAGTGCTTTCACATCTGAATGCCGAACGGCCGGCACGCCTGCTAGGCCCGTTTGCTGACCAGAGCCAGCACTTCCTTCACTTGCTCGAAGCCGCGCTTAAGGAGGAAATTCGAGTCGCGACCAAAGCTCTTCATGCCAAGCACGAAGTATCCGGGCTCCGGCTGACGCACCGATCCGTTGGCGAATTCGCTGATATGTAACTCACGCGTCAAATTGCTGTCCGCCAGGTAGCCGACATTGCCGATGACGCGGTCGACTTCCCAGGTCATCGGCTTGCCGTTGCATCGGCCGCAGACGCGGAAGCCCTTGTCGGGGCCGTGACTCGTCACTTCGTCAAGCAAAATCTGCGCGCGATACTCGACGTTGCCGTCGCCGCGGGCAGCGAGGTTGTTCGCCTTCGCCGCGAGGCGATCGCGTTCGCGGAGCGGATCATTTGGATTGCGTTGCAAGGGGGTGGAGCGTGGGCCGCGCGTGAGCCAGATGACCCACGTCGCGGCGTTTTCTTCTGCGAGTTGAGCGAGCGCGCATACGGTCGTCGCCGCCGAGTACCCGCCGCCCACGACGATCACACTCTTGCCCGCATACTGAGCCTTGCGGCGGCCGAGCACGTCGTCCAAGCCATAGCTGATCTGTTTCTCGGCCGCGATCTCGCCCGCCGCCGGGATGCCGCCATCGCCGAGCCAGGCGTGGCGGCCATAGGTGCCCGTGCAATCGAGCACGACGTCTGCTTCCTCGAAACGCTCCGCCCCTTTGTCATCGCGCAACAGCAATCGAAATGGAGCGGCGATTCGTTTTGGGTCCGTTGGCCCGTCAGTCTTCAAGACGCCGGAGCGGCCGACGGTCACGACAAAGGTTCGCGTCTTGACCGCGTCCGCGAGCTTCGCCGTGAGTGTCAGCGGCACCAGATAGGCGTCGCGGTATTCGAGCCCCGTGAGCAGATCGTTTGGGCCGGGAAGCTGATGCTGCGGATGTTCCTCGCGGATAAGATCGAGGCCGAGCGGCGTGCTGTTCATGCCGAACGGCGTGAACAGGCGGACGTGACCCCACTGGCCCAGCGCCTCGGCCACGTCGCCGCGCTCATAGACGGTGACCGGGTGGCCGAGGTGTACGGCTTGTGCCGCGGCCTCGAGTCCGATGGGCCCCGCTCCGAGAACGGCGATGCGTGGCATGACCCTCCTTGGACGTGGCGAGCGGAGGTGCGTAAGCACTCCGATAATGTCACAGCATCGGGGTGCTTACGCACCTCCGCTCGCCAATTACGCTACCTCGACGATTGCCTTGATCACCCCCGTCTCCGGCTTCGTGTATGACGGGAAGTTGTCGATCAAGTCGGCGAACTTGGTTCGGTGCATGATCCACGGCCGCGTGTCGATCTTGCCGTCTTCGATGAGGCCGATGATCCGTTTGAAGTCGCCGGGCATCGCGTTGCGAGAGGCAAAGACGGTCATCTCACGCCGATGCAAAAGGGGGTCGGGGAAGCTCACGGAGTCGGTCACAATGCCGACGAAGACGATGCGGCCCGTGAATGCAACATATTCGAAGGCGCCGCACATCGACTTCGTGCTGCCGGTCGCGTCGAACACCACGGGATAGAGCGTGCCGCCCGTTTGGGCGTGCATCTCCTTGAGCGATTCCTCCGGCGTCGTCATCGTGATGGTGCGGTGCACGCCCATCGCGTTCTTGCAGAAGTCGAGTCGCTTCTGGTTCATGTCGAGGACGGTGATCGTCGCGCCCGTTAACTTGACGAACTCGATCACCGACAAACCAATCGGGCCGGCGCCGATGACGAGCACGTTGTCGCCGGCTTGCGGGCCGCCGCGATCGACGGCGTGACAGCCGATCGCCAATGTCTCCACCAGAGCGAGCTGGTCGAGCGTCAGCTTGGTTGACGGATGCAGCTTGCGTGCGGGCACGATGAACCGCGGGCGCATGCCGCCGTCGGTGTGGACGCCGAGGACTTGCAGGTTTTCGCAGCAATTGCCGCGGCCGCGCTGGCACGAGAAGCAGCGCTGGCAATTCATGTACGGCTCAACGGAACAGCGATCGCCGGGCCGCACATTCTCGACGCCGGATCCGACGGCTTCGATCTCGATGCCGAGCTCGTGTCCCGGAATGCGCGGATAGCTGAAGAACGGCATCTTGCCGAGAAACCCACTGATGTCGGTGCCGCAGATGCCGACGCGGTGAACGCGAATGAGCGCTTCACCCGGACCCGGCGTTGCAGCTTCCGGAATCGTAATCGTGCGGAACCGGCCGGGCTGTTCGAGCTGAATGGCTTGCATGTCGGCCTCGCGGCGGGCGGCGTTGTTGTACAGCCCGTGGCCCGACCCGCCTAATACTCCGCGTTGCGGAACTCCCAGGCCGCGATCCCGAACATGCCTGCGGCAAACAGCAGCGACGCAAGCGCGGACATGAACAGGTCCATCTGACCCTTCTTGCGCACCGCATCGAACTCTGGCACACTGGCCGCGACGCCATTCGTTTCCAATGCGTCGTCGAAGATCACATTGAGATCGCCGGGCTTCGGCAATGTCCAATAGCCAACTTCGAGAACAAATCTTGAACCAGATCCCATTCCTGCGGGATCATGAGCGACGACGGCGTGACGGCCAAAGTTCATTCCCCAACACATGACCCAGAAAAGCAACGTGCCGAACACACACACGACCGTGCTGCGCGTCCACACGGCCAGCATGGCCGAGAAACTGTAGAAGGCAGTGAAGTGCAGCAGCAAGATGGGAATCGCGAGAAGATAGCGGCCATCGAACACGCCGGTGACGATGCCCAGCGCCAGCCACGTGCCAATGACAAAGAACGAAGCCTGGAGAAACACAAACACAAGCACGCCGAGCACTTTGCCCATGAGCAAGCTCCAGCGTGGCACGGGCTTCGCGAGCAGAACCGTGGCGTGATTAGGATCGAGAAAGGTCGGCAGGAACCCGGCGGTCCAGACGATGGCGAGAAAGATACCCGCCGTGCCCGCGATCAGACCGGCGAGCCACACTTGCAGAAAACGAACGGAGTCCGTGCGGCCACGCGGCGTTTGCAGCGTAAACGCGCCAAAGCCAAGCGACAGTTCGTCACCGCCGATGATTTCGACTCCATCCTTGACGGTTCCTTCGGTCCCAAGCTTCTTCGCTTGCGGGTCGTTCTTCGGGATGACGTAAGGAGTCTCGCCTGGCGCCAGCGGCAATCGTGGCCGATCCTGGACGCGGACGCCGAGACAGAAGATGATGCATAGAGCGCTGACGCCCATCATCGCCCAGAACAGGCGCGAGGCGAGCGACTGTCGCAGCGTGTCGCGTACCATCCAGCCAATGGCCAGAAGTGCGGCAGGCAAATTCATGTGCTGCTCCCTTCATAGAGGGGCCGAAGGGTTTGTTCGAGCGAGCGTGGCTGGCCCGTCTTCGGGTCGCGTGTCAGATCGGCGACCGCGGCATCCTTGACGATCGACCCATTAACGATGACCGCGACGCGATCGCACGTTTGCTCAACTTCCGACAGGACGTGCGAGACGATCAGCACCGTCTTGCCGCGGGACTTGCGGCTCGCAATGACTTCGCGCAGAAGCGTACGTCCAACCAGATCGAGGCCCTCGGTCGGTTCATCGAGCACAAGCAGGTCCGGATCGTTTAGAAGTGCCTGGGCGAGTCCGAGCCGCTGGACCATTCCCTTGCTGAAGCGCGAGATTGGTTCCGCGACACGGTCGGCCAAACCGACAAGCTTGAGCAATTCGTCGACGCGTGCCGGAATTCCCTCGGGCTTCATCAACGTCAGTGCCGCGTAAAAGCGGAGCAATTCTCGAGCGTTGAGGTAGCGAGGGAAGTGCTGGTTCTCGTGCATGTAGCCGACGCGGGCAAGCGTCGTGATGTCAGACGCCGGTCGCCCGAAACGCGATACTTTTCCTTCCGTCGGCCGGCCGAGCGCCAGGAGCATCTTGATCAGCGTCGTCTTGCCGGCCCGGTTCGGCCCAAGTAACCCGAACACCTGTCCTTCCGGTATTTGCAACGAAACGTTCGCCACGGCGCGCGTGCCGCGGCGGCTTGACCAGCCGGTCGAGTAGAGTTTGCCGACGTTTTCGAAGGCAGCCGCAGTCATAAAGTCTGCATCAGGGGGCACTGCCAACGTAGAAGCCGCCCGGCCGCCTCGCAAGAGACGGCCGGGCGGCTCGGATCGTCGCGATCGTCACTCGCCCGTCACATCCGTGCTACTCGATCAAGGCGACCTGGATACCACCTTGCATGATTCGCTCCATCGCCTGACGAATCTTATCGATGCGCTGGGTGTAGGTCCCAGTGATCATCTTGTAGCTCTCGATCGTGTTGGTTGTGGCGTCCGCCGGCATACCGCTGGTCATTTGAATATTACGCAAGAACTCGAGGGCGCGCGTCTTCAACGCTGAGGTTGTTGTGTCTTCAAACAAGTAGCCGAAAGCGAGCGTGTGAATGCGAGCGGGGCTCCGTGTCGTTGAGAATCCGGGGCCGGTGTTGCTCATGCCGGACCAGCCCGTGTATTTGGTCGGCGTGGACGCAGGCAGATTGCCGGCGCCCGTATTACAGGCCACGTATTGAGGCAGTGACGGAAATGACTTCGATCCCGTCGAATCCTGGCAAAGGATCCACGCAGCCGTGACGGTCTGATCAAGCCCGGCCGCATTTCCGTTAGACGGGAGGCTGGTGTTGGCGGAATTCGAGTTGCCGCCATTGCTGATACTCGTCCAGTTGTACGTGCCGCCGCCGCCGCTAATTGCGCTGAAGGTTCCGTTGCACTTTTGATTGGCGACACCGTCCGTTTCGAGGATGACGATCTTCGATGCACCCTTGCGACCGTTAAAGCCGCCGTTCCAGTTGAACTGATTGTAAGCCAACATCAAGCCCATCGTTGGGTTCGTCCCGCCATTGGCGTTCGGAATGTCCGAGAGAATCGCCGATGGCGTCTGATTCAATCCGGACGGGTTTCCGGATGTCGGTGAACTGGTGGTATACGGCACAACTTCGCTACCCACTGTTCCCAGGCCGTTAACCAGGGAGAACGGGTAGAAGAGGCAGTTTTTCATGGTGTCGTAGCTCTTGCCCATCGCCACTCGCGGCGTGGCATAGCCGTCATAGCTCGACCACATATTCAGCGTGGCCAGATCATTCGGGTGGTTCTTCTTGATATCGTCGAGTGCCGACTGAATACCGGCCTTGAGCTGCCAAGTGTGAGCTTCATAGGTCGTGCCGGCAAACCAGTTGTAATCCAGGTTCTGCGAATTCATTGAAAGAAAAGCCATCATGGTAAGCGGGCCAAACCACATATGCAGCCGGGGGTGAACCGGACAGTCGTCGTAGGCCATGTACGGCTTTGGCGAGCCAGTCAAGCTGGACGCGGCGGTAATCTTTGGCGTGCCGTACGTCGACGCGCCAAACGTGTTGTCGGTGTCGGTGCCGTAGAGCGTTTGCAGACGGTTGTGCTCCCCGCAGCCGATGACCAAATCGATGTAGCCCTTCCAGAAGCGCTGGTCCGCCGTGGCGCTGGAGCTGATGATCCCAGTCGACCAGTCCATTGGAATCGTGGTCGGAATCGCCGTGTAGTAACAAACCCGACCGGCCCGGAGAGATGGCGGCAGAGTCTGCGGGCCGTTCTTGATCCAGGCGAGAATCGCGTCGTAGTTCGGAATGTAGTTCACCGTGCCGCCCAGGTTTTGCGAAAGCCATTGACCAATGCTACCTGCTGTGGTGCTGAACAGCTTGCTGTTGTCGGCAATGGGTGATCCCTTGGTCGACGACGTGCCGGGCGCCAAGAAAAAGCGCTTGCGCCAGTCGGCGATCCAGTTTCCGGACCCGTCCTGAACCGGATTCGACCCCGAAATGGTCGATGGGTTAGCTCCCGTTGTATAGCGCGCGTCCGGCGGCCAGATATAGAACGATTTGCCGTAGTAGCCCGGCCCCATCGTGTAGCCCTTGAACGTTCCAGTGTTCTTGAACGTCAAGCTCGAATAGTCGTAGCCGCCACCTGTACCGAGCGTCTCCCAACTCGTGTTGCGCGTGCTCGTTGTGACAGTCGAAATGTTCAACATTTCGGCTGCCGTCTTGGCGTAATCGGTGGCGACTGGCGCCGTGCTCGAATTGCCCCATTTCAATGGCCACCGATCACCGGCATAGCTGCCGGCATATTGACTGGTCCAACTGCTCGGGGCCGGCGTACAAACGGGCGAGTTGTTGATGTTGAACGACGCCGCCGTGAGGTCGCCGTTGTAAACGAACGCATTCGGACCGCCAACCGCGGCCGTGGTTTGGAAATTGGAGACGATCGGCGGCCCATTCGTTGTGGTGGTAGTGAGGTTGTTGATCGCGTGCGTTTCGCCGCCGCTGTCAATAAAAGGATCGAGACACATCATTGGATTTGGGCTGCCGGCCGTCGCCACGGGATAC
>DATANR010000208.1:0-37422 GCA_036266155.1 Gemmataceae bacterium
TGATGGTGGCAAACTTGCCGCAAAACGAGCATACTGTCATCATGGCATCCGCTTTCGGAATGGCTGCTTGGTAACAACCATTTTGCAAAGTCGGATGCCATTTCTTCCCTTCATGGGCGGTGGGCGAAGCCCACGTTAAGAGTATCCGCCATGCGCATAGTCATGATGGGCACCGGCACCTTCGCGGAGCCGACGCTGGAGGCGTTGTTGGCCGGCCCGGATTTCCTCGTCGGCGTCTTCACGCAGCCGGACCGCGAAGGCGTGCAGAAACGCGGCAGCACGCGCCAGGTCGGCCGGGGGATGAAGGAAATCGCGGCCGAGAAAGGCGTGCCTGTCTTCCAGCCGGCGAGCGTCAACTCCCCCGAAGGCGTCGCGATGCTCCGCGGCTTGAGCCCGGACCTGCTCGTCGTCGCGGCGTATGGTCAGATTCTCTCGAAGGAAGCCCTCGCGATTCCAACGCAAGGCGCCATCAACGTCCACGGCTCCCTGTTGCCGAAATACCGGGGTGCGGCGCCTGTGGCCCGGGCGATCCTGAACGGCGAAACCGAAACGGGCGTGACGATCATCCGCATGTCGGCCGGTCTCGACGCGGGCGAGATGCTGGCGAAGGAGAGCATTCCCATTGCCGATGAGACAGCCGGCGAACTGGAGGCGAAGCTGGCCCCGATCGGCTCTCGACTTGCGCTGCAGACGA
This sequence comes from Gemmataceae bacterium, assembly GCA_036266155.1. Taxonomy (GTDB): domain Bacteria; phylum Planctomycetota; class Planctomycetia; order Gemmatales; family Gemmataceae; genus SIAJ01. Next base: position 695 of record DATANR010000208.1, read on the forward strand.
TTGCGCGAATGAAAGCTGGTCCGATCACCGGCGAAAAGCAGGACCTGGCGCTCGTCACGAAAGCGCCAAAGTTGACGAAGGAGATGGGGTTGATTGACTGGTCGAAGCCGGCCGAACAAGTGTGTCGTCAAGTGCGAGCCATGCAGCCTTGGCCGACGGCGTACACGTACTTGCACCGGCCGGGGAAGGTGCCGCTACGGGCGATCATCTACTCGGCGGTCGAATACCCGGTACGATGCGATCCCCGGTTGCAACCTGGTACGCCTATCAGAGAGTGGCACCGCGACCCCGGAGAGTTGTTCATCGCCGTGGCCGAAGAACTGCCCGGCGAGGAACGCGGGGTGGTGCAAATTCTCGAACTACAACCCGCCGGCAAGAAACGCATGACCGCCGAGGAGTTCCTGCGTGGCTATCCACTCAAAGATGGCGACCGTTTTGGCCCCGAAACTCCAATCTAATTTGCTACCATAACGAATTGCCTCATTCAGAACCGGCCCGGGCTCATACCCGGTCCCCGGAACCTTCCATGCAAACCGACACGAAGACTCTCTTCATCGAAACCGTCGGCTGCCAGATGAACGTGCTCGATAGTGAGCTGGTCGTCGGCAGTTTGCGGCGGCAGGGATACGAACTCGTTCACGAGCCGACGGCGGCCGACGTCGTACTCTTCAATACGTGCTCCGTTCGCGAACATGCCGAGGAGAAAATCTACTCCGCCCTCGGCCGCCTGCGAACGCACAAGCAGCGGAACCCCGACATCGTCGTCGGCGTGCTCGGTTGCATGGCGCAGAAGGACCAAGAGGAAGTTCGTCGCCGGGCCCCGCACGTCGACATGGTCGTCGGCACCGGGCAGCTTGCCCGCGTTCCAGAACTCGTTGCCGAGGTGCAGAAGACGCGCAAGCCGCAATACGCGTTGAGCCTCGGCCGAGCCGACGGCGGCAAGAACGAAGTGACCGCGAGTTTCGAGAGTTTCGATCCGCCGCGCGATGCGAGCATGCGGCCGACGCCGTTCCAGGCCTACGTCCGCATCCAGATCGGCTGCGATAAGTTCTGCACCTATTGCGTCGTTCCAACCACGCGCGGGCCGGAGCAGAGCCGGCATCCGGATCACATCGTCGCCGAGTGCCGGCAGCTTGCCAATGAAGGGTGCAAGGAAGTCACGCTCATCGGTCAGACCGTCAACAGCTACAAGTTCGACCACGGCGACGGACGCCGCTCGCGGCTGAGCGACCTGCTCACGCACATCCACGACATCGCCGGAATCGAGCGCATCAAGTTCGTCACTAATTTTCCCAAGGACATGACCGACGACCTGCTCGATGTCGTCCGCGAACTGCCGAAGGCCATGAAGTACCTGCACGTGCCGGTGCAATCCGGCTGCGACGAGGTTCTCAAACGCATGAAGCGCCTATACACGGTCGCCTCGTACCGCGAGATGCTGCACCGTTGCCGCGAAAAGGTGCCGGGCGTCGCCATCAGTAGTGACTTCATCGTCGGCTTCTGCGGCGAGACCGAGGAGTCGTTCCAGTTGACGATGGACCTCGTGCGCGAAGCGAAATTCAAGAACAGCTTCATCTTCAAATACAGCCCGCGACCCGGCACCAAGGCCGACGACATGTTCCCCGACGATGTGCCGGAAGAAGTGAAGAAGCGGCGCAACAACGATTTGTTGATGGTGCAGAACGCCAACAGTTTGAATGAACACAAGTCAAGGATCGGCGAGACCGCGACCGTACTCGTCGAAGGCCCGAGCAAAATCGGCGAGCGCCAGCCGGCCGGCGGCGTGCGGCAACTGACCGGCCGCACGATGGCCGACCATATTGTCGTCTTCGACGGCCACGATCGGTTGATCGGCCGGACGCTCAACGTGCACATTCTGGAGGCGAGTCCGTTCACCCTCTATGGCGACGCACAGACTGGCGAGGTCTCCGGTAGATCATTGACTCCAAGAATCGTTCCAGCGAAGCTGCGGATGACGCTGCCAATCGTTTAAGGCGCGACATAGAATATCGCCGCGCTTAATTCACACTGCAACTGGATGCCACCCCATGCCGCGCACGGATCGCCCTCGGGCACGTCGGATCAAGAAAACGCCCAAACTTTCCCGCCTCCAAAAGCCCGCGGACATGTCGCTCGAAGAGTGGCAAATTGAACTGCGTCGTCAGTTCGGCCGCGCGCAGAAGTTCCGGCTCAAGAACCTGGGCGATCATCCAGCGCTGTCGGAGTTTCAGGTCACGAACCCGGCGAGCCGGAATAGTTACCGCGTCACCGTGCGCGGGACCGGTCCGGCGGACAACTCCTGTACGTGCCCCGACTACGCGACCAACACGCTTGGCACGTGTAAACACATCGAATTCACGCTCGCGAAGCTTATGCGGAAGCCCGAGGCGGTTCGGGCGCTGAAGAACCACCACTGGCCGCCGACGAGCGAGATTCATCTTCAATATGGGGCCCAACGGCAGATTCGCTTTCGGCCTGGCGACAATTGCCCGGCCGAACTGGCGAAGCTTGCCAAGAGGTACTTTGGTGAGGATGGCTTGCTCGTCCCCGAGGCAGCTCCGCAGTTCGACGAGTTCCTGGCCGCTGCACGGGCAATTGAACCCGACCTTCGCGTCGGCGACGATGTCTTCGCGTACCTGGCCGAACTGCGCGACGCGGAAGCACGAAAGCTGAAGGTGATCGAGGCGTTCCCTCGTGGCATCAAGAGCGCCGCGTTCAAGGACCTGCTTCAGGTGCCGCTGTACGACTATCAACGCGAAGGAGCGTTGTTCGCGGCTCGGACCGGCCGTTGTCTGATCGGCGACGAGATGGGCCTGGGCAAGACCGTTCAAGCCATCGCCGCGGCCGAGATCATGGCACGCCTGTTCGGCGTCGAGCGCGTGCTAATCGTTTGTCCCACGTCGCTCAAGCACCAGTGGCAACGCGAAATTAAGAAGTTCACTGGCAGGACCGCGGAAGTGATCGGCGGCCTGCGTCCAAGCCGGGTCATCGGCTTTGCCAGCCTGGAGCCGTTCTTCAAGATTACCAATTACGACACGGTGCATGCCGATCTCGACTTGATCGACGGTTGGGCCCCCGACCTCGTCATCCTCGACGAAGCGCAGCGGATCAAGAACTGGAGCACGCGTGTCGCTCGCAGCGTCAAGAAGATTCAGTCGCCTTACGCGATCGTGCTGACCGGCACGCCGCTGGAAAACCGGCTCGAAGAACTTGTCTCCATCGTTCAGTTCGTCGACCGCTATCGCCTCGGGCCGACGTTTCGGCTGCTTCACGACCATCAAAAGCTCGACGACGTTGGCAAAGTCGTCGGTTACAAGGAACTCGACAAGATCGGGCAAACGCTATCGCCGGTCCTACTGCGTCGTCAGAAGGACCAGGTGCTCGACCAATTGCCGGAGCGGATCGACAACACGCTGTTTGTGCCGATGACGGAGTACCAGCGGGTTTTGCATACCGAGAACCAGGAAGTCGTCGCCCGCATCGTGCAGAAATGGCGGCGCTACAAATTCCTGACCGAGGCGGACAAGCAACGGCTCATGATCGCGCTCCAGCGCATGCGGATGAGCTGCGACAATTCTTATCTGCTCGACGACAAGACGACCGACGGTTTGAAGCCAACCGAAGTGATGACCGTGCTCGGCGAACTGCTCGAACGGCCAGGCACGAAGGCGGTGATCTTCAGTCAGTGGCTGCGCATGCACGAGCTGTTGGTGGGCGAGGCCAAGAAGAAGGGCTGGGGCCATGTTCTGTTTCATGGCGGTGTACCGAGCAAGAAGCGTGGCGAACTAATCGAGCAATTCCGCAATGACGACGATTGCCGGCTCTTCTTCTCGACCGATGCCGGCGGCGTCGGCTTGAATCTGCAATTCGCAGCGGTTGTCGTGAATGTCGACTTGCCTTGGAACCCGGCCGTGCTCGAACAGCGGATCGGCCGCGTACATCGCCTCGGCCAGAAGCAGCCGGTGCGCGTCGTCAATTTTGTGGCCAAGGGGACGATCGAGGAGGGCATGCTCGCCCTGCTCAAGTTCAAGAAATCGCTCTTCGCAGGCGTGCTCGACGGCGGTGAATCCGAAGTGTCGATGGGCGGCAGCCGGCTCACGAAGTTCATGGAGACGGTCGAGGCAGCCTCCGCACAAATTCCGGCGGCGGCGCAAACCGAGGCCGAGGAAGCCAAGGAAGCCCGCCGCGAATTGGCGCCGGCGAAGGTCGACAAGGGCGAACGCAAATCGGATGAAACCAGTGCGCTCGCAAGGCCAGCCGCCGACCCGTGGAGCGGTCTGCTCCAGGCCGGAATGGCGCTCGCTCAACAGTTTTCCGAATCTTCGAAGACTGGCCCAACCGCCGACGGTCTCGTCCGCCGCGACGAACGCACGGGCGAAACCTACCTGCGGCTGCCAGTCCCATCGCCGGAGATGGTGCAGCAGGCCCTGCAGATGGTGAGCGGTTTGTTGCAATCGTTGCAGAAGCCAAGATAGCAGTTCCGGATTCGTTGCATTCATTTCAAGCAAGGCAATTTCAAAGGGCGCCAATCAAAGAGCGCCACGGGGTTATAGGGGTTGGCGCTCTTTGACTTGACCAACCGACGCATTTCACATCCTGATCGACATTTGCGTCGATTGTGAGAGCCCGAAAAAGTGGTGCAACAAGGTGGCGCCAAAATGGTCGAAGTTGACGGCGCATGGCCGCACGATACTCGCGCCGATCGGGGAGTACCGTCGTCGCGTTCACCAGGACGGAAGTGGCATCAACACAGCGAACCAATTCGCGCCAACCACTTCCATTTGATTGCGTTGTGACGGTATCATCGGGTGCCGTCCCCACCAGGCTTCGCCATGACCCGCCTCATCGCTCTCCTGGCTCTCTCCGCTCCGCACATGGATCAGTTCGGCGACCCGTTGCCGGAAGGGGCGATCGTCCGGTTTGGCACGGTGCGCAATTGCGTCGGGTCCGAACGCGTGCGCTATTCCCACGCCCTGTCGCCGGACGGCAAGTTCCTCGCCGTCGAAGGTCCCCTCGGCCTCACTCTTTGGAATGTCGACACCGGTCGCATCGCGTATAGCTGGCCGCCCTACCTGCCCGCAAAAGACGCGCACAGGTTCGGGCTCTGCTTTTCTCCGGATGGCGACGCACTGTTTCGGCTAACGGGTCGGTTCGTCACACTTTGGCAACTGGCCACCGGAAAAGCACTCTTCGCAGTCGAACTCCATGCGGAAGACGAAGGCGACTCGATCGTCGTTGGGCCGGGAAAAGATCAGATCCTGGTGACCGATCAACGACACGCCCGGGCGTGGACGCTCGATGCCCACACCGGCAAGGTGATCCGAAGGACGGCTTTTCCGGAAAAGCATTCGCGTCTCATCCCCGCGGGCAACCGCATCCTCGGTCGCGCCGAACAGAACTGGAGCCTTCTCGACGTTGAGTCGGGCAACGTTCGCGTGCATTTCGATGACATTTTTTCATCGATGGATGCTGTCGCAGCCTTTGCACCCGACGGCGAACGAGTCTTCCACCTCACGGAAACCGGTCGGCTCCGGACTCTGGATTGCAATACCGGCAAGACGCTCGAAAATCTGGACGCGCCGAAGAACTGGCCGGGCGCCGGCCGGCCGCGCCTGGCTCTCGCTACTGATGCCGCGATCGCGTACATGGCGCAGGGCGACGACGTCGTTCATCGACGCGACGTGAAGGCTGGCAAGTGGCTTCCCCCGATCGAGAACATCTCGGCGGCCGAATTGCTCGTTCACCCGGACGGCAAACGCCTGCTGGCCATCGGGTCCGACGGCGTCCTCCGTCGATTCGATCTGACGGCGCTCAAGGAATTGCCGGCGGAACGGAGTTTTTCCGATCCCGTATTCGCGCAACCGTCGCCCGATGGCAAGCGCGTGCTCATCGACTTTGGCCCAATGGGTCGGAGCAACAATCTGCATCTGTTCGAAGCCACGGGTAAACCAATTTGGACAACGAAGGTCAACCTGCCCGATTGGGGATTGCCGCGCTGGAGTGGGGACGGCCACTGGTTGGCGTGCATTCGACGCGACCGGATCATCGTCCGCGATGCGAAGACCGGCGCGGCCCTCCGAACCATCGACACACCAACGAAGGGGTCCGATTTCGACGACCGCACCATCGCACTGCCCAAAAGCGATCGTCTCATCACGACGCTGGACATGGGAAGGGTCGGCGTCGCCACGGACCTGAGGACAGGGAAAATTGCATACCAGGGAGACTTCGGCGGAGGCCGGGCGATTGGCCTGTTCCCCGATGGACGTCGGCTGTTGTTCTTGGGCCGAAATGACCTCCTTCTGCAATTTGACCTGATGGACGGTACGCTGCTCAACAATTCCCAGGTCGACAGGACGCCGATCACGACTGGAGCGGTGGCACTGGGACTTAGTCCGGATGGCTCGTTCCTACTAACGTGGGATGGGGACGCGAAAGAGGACGACGCTTCTTCGCGTCACTACCTGGGCATCTATCGCGATGTGCGAACCGGCGTCGGCCAGATGCGCCTCGATCCAAAATGCAATGGTCGCTTCGAATGGGCTTTCAGTCCGGACGGCTTAACGGTGGCGCTCGGCACGCAGCTCGGCGACCTCCGACTTTTCGACGTTGCGACCGGCCTCGAACTCGACCGGTGGCAGGGGCACCGCGATGAAATTGTCTCCGTCCAATTTCTGGGATCGGGTCGGGTGATTACCGGATCAGCCGATCAGACCGCCTTGCTTTGGAATGTTCGGCCCAGGCAACGACTGACGAAGCCCGCGTGGGAGGCTCTGTGCGGCGCCGATGCCAAAGAAGCTCGATGCGCAATCTGGGCGCTTGCGGAAGACCCAAAGGGCCCGGAGTTGTTGCGTGAGCGCATGGCCGGGTTCGGCCGAATACCGGTCGAGCGCATACGGCAACTACTCGCCGACCTTGGCGCCGATCGGTATGTGGTACGGGAGCAAGCCTTCCGGTCCCTGGCAGAATTCGGCAATGCGGTCGAGGCCGAACTCAAGCAGACCCACCAGTACACCGAATCCGCGGAAGTTCGCGCCCGGCTGGACGCACTCCTTGCGAAGCTCACCTGGGAAAGATCGCCGCCCGATTGGGCTCGCTTGCGCGCTGTTGCCGCGATGGAATTGGCCGGCACGGCCGACGCCCGCAAGCTGCTTGCCGAATGGGCCGGCGGCGCTTCGAGAGCACGATTGACAATGGACGCCAAGGCGGCGCTCGGTCGACTGGACGTCTCAAGCAATCGACAAGCAAAGTGATGGGTTCGGGCTCCCTCTCCCCCGCTTCGGGGGAGAGAGTTGGGGTGAGGGGGGGCCTCCAATATTGAGAAACCTCGTTCTTGACCCGGCGAGCCTTAACCCCCTGACCCCCAACGCCGTGAAGGATTTTTCGCCGGAGTTTCCCGGTTTTTTTTGCCCCGAAGGGGCTCGGCAGCAACGCCCTAGGTATCGGGATCGCATTAGCTCGCTGAGCCGGGCGGCCGCACGCCTTCAGCGTGCAAATGCTGGTTGTGCGTCACAATTCCCAGGGCGTTGCCCTGGGCTGTCCTGCCGAGCCCCTTCGGGGCGAAACGCCGGTTAGAATCGTTAACGGCGATGCCCCTCACCCCAACCCCTCTCCCCCGAAGCGGGGGAGAGGGGAGTAAATCCATAACCGTGGTAGCGACTCCCATGACACGCCTCATCGCGGCGAGCACCGCAATCAACGTCGCCGCCGGCGTTCGTCATTCCTTCTCATCGCCAGCCTTCTTCTTGAAGGCCGCATACCACTTCAACCACGCACCGTGCTCGGGGCTCTTGACAAAGTCGGCGTAGGCGTCGACCTTGGTCAGATCGTCGATGGCCTCATCGGTGTGCTCGACGAGTTTTTGCAACCACGTCCGTGTGTCCTTGTGCTTCTTCTCTTTCAGAGCAATGGTAATGCGGCTCCAATACGCCTGAGTCATGTCGGGTTCAGCGGCCACTGCTTTTTCGGCCGATGCGGCCGCCTCCGGCATTCGGCCGGCCTCGAGCAGGACGTTGGCACGCAGCACATCGAGATACGCGTCCCCACCAATCGATTTCTGCGTTTTGTCGATACACTCGATCGACTGGGCGTAATCCTTTTTCAGCAAGTGGTAGTCGATCGAATGAAAATCGACGGCCGGGTCCGTCGGAAACAATCGGCGAAAATCACCGAGGGCTTTCGCGTAATTGTCGTCCTCCGGATCTAGCACGGTGATGTACATGAGCAGAATGGCTTTTTGCTCGCGTAGTTCGACGGGCAGCAATTTGTACTTGGCAGTGGCCTTGGCGCTATCACGTGCTTTCACCGCCGTGGTCATTGCTTGCAGGTTCCCGAGGTTGTTGACATAGAGCTTGTCCGTGCCGCGCAACTCGTCCAGGATCCCGCGGTTCATTTCGGCAAAGAGCGGCAACATGATCCTGCGCATCAGGTGCGTCATCATTTCTCCTGCCGCAAAGACGTAGATGTCCTCCATGCCAAGCTGTCCATTGGGCAGACGGGCAACCACGATGTCGTGATAATTGACGCCGCTGTCGTCGCCGTAAAGCCGGAACAACGCCCGCCACCGCCCATCAACCGAGTGGACGCGTAGCAAGTGGTAACTGCCCTTGTTCTCGAGTTCATGCCAAATCTGTTGGGCCAGCGTATTGTCTTTGGCACGCGCCCGCGCGGTCGACACCAACGTCTGTGACTGCCCGCTCGGCATCTTGATGTCGCTGACGCAGCGCACGAACAGTTCTTCAAGCGAAAGGAGCTTGTCGAACTCGGCACGATTCCGTTCGCGCGCCGCTTTTTCGAGTGCAGCCGCAAACTGCTTGCACTCCGCTTCGGTCGCCGGCGTTCCTTCCGCCATGGCCGGGGCAGGTGTGATTGCCGTGGCCGGAGGAGTACTCGGCTTGCAGCCGATGGCGAGGAAACTCGTCGAAACCAGCGCGAGCATCAAGATCGGTCGAGGTACGAGCACAGCGGGCTCCGAAGGGATGGCAATGAGTTGCGCTGATGGTAATCGAGCCACGCATCCAGTACAAGCGCGTAGTCGGCTTGGCCGCAAATCGAGATTCGGTCACCAGCGCTTCCGTCTAACGATCCACGGCAAAGCCCGATAAAATCGTTGCATCCTCCTCCCACGGGTTCGCATGACCCGGCTCATTGCTCTTCTCGCTTTGGCGGCACCGCCAACGGATCAGTTCGGCGACCCGCTGCCGGCAGGGGCGATCGCGCGATTTGGTACCGTGCGCTTCGGCGTCGGGCGCGAACAGATTCGGCATTCGCATGCACTTTCACCCGACGGCAAATTCCTGGCCGTCGAGGACTACGACGGCATCGCCTTGTGGGACATCGAGACGGGCAAGATCGCGAAGCGCTTGCCGTGGCGAACGTCGCAGGGCGATTTCCCGAAGTTCGCTCTCGCGTTCTCAGCGGACGGTAAGTTCCTTGCTCGATTGGCCGGCCGCGTTGTCGCCATGTGGGACCTGGCCACGGGCGAGGAGCTCTTCGACGTCGACCTGTACGAGCGCGGCAAATGTCAGGGGATCGCCTGGGTGCCGGGCAAGGAGCAGGTTTACGTCACCAGCGCGGACCATGCGAAGGCTTGGATTCTCGACGCACGCACGGGCAAGATCGTCAAGACGATCGAATTCGACATGAAATACCCGTTGCTCGTGCCGAAGGGCCCCTATGTATTGGGCTTCGTGGAAACGAACTGGAAGCTGTTCGAGCCGGCGACTGGCCGCGAAGTGGCACGATTCCCCGGCGACTTCGGAGCGGATGGCGAATCGTTCGAATTGACGCCCGATGGCAAGCAGGCGTGGTTGGTCGCGCGGAACGGCCGGCTGCGACGTTATGAATCCGCGACCGGCAAGCAAATTGAAGAGCTGCCGGCGCCCGCGAAGTGGGACTACTGCCGGACCAGGCTGGCGATTGCTCCGGAGGCGTCGGTTGTTTACCTCGCGCAGTCGAACAGGGCGGTTCATCGCTGGGACGTGGCGGCACGCCGATGGCTTGCCCCCATCTCGGATGCGCCAGCCCGCGAAATCATTCCTCATCCTGACGGCAAACGACTGTTGACGATCGGTTTCGACGGAGTTCTTCGCCGTTACGATCTGGCGACCGGCGAACAGATCCCCGGTGTCGAAGGTTTTTCCGCCAGCGTATACGCCTACGCGTCGCCGGAGGGGACGCGAGTCGTCATCGAATCCGGCATGCACGATCGTAGCGACCTGCTCAACCTGTTCGAAATCAGCGGCAAATCGCTGTGGTCGCGACAGCCGCAACGCGATGATTGGGGCAGGCCGCATTGGAGCTCGGATGGACGCAAACTTATCTGCGTGAACTACGACCGGGTGAATGTGCGTGACCCAGCCCATGGGTTCGTGAGCCGAACCTTGTCCATGTCGGCGGAGAGGCTTGGCGACTTCGACGGAATGGTGTTTGTCCCCACGGCGCCGGACCGAGTGATTGCGTCTTTTGACAAGGGACAGACGCTCGCGGAGTTCAATTTAGCGACCGGTGACCGAACCAGGCTATGGCGGCCGAACCTGACAAATCTCCGAGATTTGTCGCCAGACGGATGCGTCGTTGTTTACAACGATCTCGATCACGGCCTGCGTTTATTCGATCTCGCCGCCAACAAGGTCTGCACGGACTGGATCGACCCTCCCAACGCCGACGCCCACATCTCGGCCGGCATGCCGTGCTTTAGTCCCGACGGCTCCTACCTGCTCACCTGGGAACTGGAGCCGCAACGGCAGGCCTGGCGGTCACGCGATTCGATGGCCGTCTTGCGCCATCCGCGGACCGGCGAGCGTAAGGCGGCGCTCGAGACCGGCCTGGGAGGCGGGTTTGTCTGGGCATTCAGCCCCGATGGCTTGTGGTTTGTCGCCACCGTCGGCCGCGGCGCGTTCGCCGTGTTCGAGATGATCACCGGTCAACAAGTCGAAAAACGCGAGGGTCATCGCGATTCCATCCCCAACATTCAATTCGCCGGGCCGGGACGAGTGCTCACATCCTCCGCCGATCTGACAGCACTGCTGTGGGACATCCGGCCGAAGAAGCGCCCAAGCAAACCGCTCTGGGAAGCACTGAGCGGCACCGATGCGAAGGAAGCCTGGCGCGCGATCTGGGCGCTCGCTGCCGATCCGAAAGCGCCGGAATTGTTACGCTCCGAGATTGTCATGCCGGCCGCGCCGCCGGCCGACAAGGTGAAGCAGTGGCTCGCCGAACTCGGAGCAGACAAGTACGCAGTGCGCGAGGCGGCGACGAAGAACCTGCAGGAACTTGGCCGCTTGGTCGAGCCGGAATTGAAGGCGGCCCGCGGGCAAGCGAAGGTCGAAGAAGTCCGCACGCGATTGGACAGCCTGCTCGCGAAGATTGCTCCCGAGCGGTCAGCCACAGAAATCGTGCACGCCAGGGCTGTCGCGGCGCTGGAGGCGGCGGGCACGGCCGACGCACGCAAGCTGCTCACCGAATGGTCGGCCGGCCCGTCAGGCGCCTGGTTGACCAAAGATGCGCGGTCGGCACTGGCGAGAATGGCGCTTCGTTGACCTCTTCGACCTTGTCACGAACGGTTTTGGCGTTGATAGTAGTTGGATCAGACTCGCCGCCTGGATTTATTTCATGCTTCGCAAGATCCCCCTCATCAACGGGCAAGTGCGACGACGTCGCTTGACGAATGTCCGGCCACGCCTCGATTTCCTGGAGGACCGAGCGGTGCCGTCGGTCCTCTACAACGAATCGGTCGGCGGCGACCTTTCGAACAATCAGGCGGCGCCGACGCAGCTCACTGCAGCGCTTGGCACGAACTCGGTCATCGGGACCGTCGTCGGTGGGAACCAGGATTGGCTCACGATCCATGTTCCCAGCGGGATGGTGTTCGATCATTTGGTGCTGGCTGCGTACTCGTCAACAGATGCCCAGGGGTTCACCGGCGTTCAGGCGGGTACTTCGTTCGTCGGAAGTTTCAATGTTCCCGGCAGCTATCTCGGTTATGCCCACTTCGGGACGGGCGCGACCAATGGCAACTTACCGCCGACCAACCTGATCAACACCGACATCCTGCCCATCATGGGCAACACGACGCTCGCCTTCGGCGCGCAAGGTTTTACGCCGCCGCTGAGCAGCGGCGATTACACGTTCTTGATCCAGCAACTTGGGGCGTCGACAAGCTATGAATTCGACTACCACACCAGCACCGCCCCGCAGCCCGATCTGACCATCGACGTGAGTCATTCGGGCAACTTCACTCAGGGCGACCCTGCCGACACGTTTTCGATCGTTGTGCACAACGGCGGCGTCGGCCCGACGAGCGGGACCGTGACGATCTCCGATACGTTGCCCAACGGCCTGACGCCCACGAATGCCAACTCGGGCATCATCAACGGATGGTCCGTGTCCAAGTCGGGCCAGACGGTGACGGCCACACGATCCGACGCGCTGGCGGCGAATGGCAGCTATCCGCCGCTGACGGTGACGGTCGCCGTCGCGGGAAACGCACCGTCGAGTTTGACCAATTTTGTCTCGGTGACCGGCACGGGCGAGTCGAACCCGGAGAACAACTTTGACAGCGACCAGGTGACCATCAACCCGCACGTGAACGGTGCTCCGCAGGTGTCGATTTCGGGGCCGTCCGCTCTCTTCGCCAATCAGTCGAGTTCGGTGAGTTTTACCGTCACCTACACCGATGACGACCTCGACGTGATCACTCTGCAGGACACCGACGTCACCGTTGTTCCAACGGGGAACGCGAGCGCCCAGGTGGCCGCCGTCTCTGGAACGGGCAACACGCGGACGGTCGTGCTCAACAACATTCAGGGTGATGGAACAATTACCATCAAGATTGCCGCCGAGACCGCGAGCGATCTGTCGGAAAACCTCGCAGGGCCCGCCGGGCCAACCGATCCGTTCACGGTCGACAACACACCGCCAGCGGTCCAGATCGGCAATCCGTCCCCAACGACGACGGCCGCGGGACCGGTGACATGGCTGATCATGGTGAACGACGCCCATCTGGTCACGCCGGTGGCGTTGAATGCCAATCAAGTGATCCAAGTCGGCAGCCCCGGAAACGTGCACGGCGACGTGACTGTCGATCCGGTGAGCGACAATCAGGTGCGCGTTCGCGTGAGCAATATTCGCGGCGGCGCCGGCACGCTCGGCATTCAGCTCCCAACCGGTTGGGCAGTGGACAAAGCGGGCAACGGCGCCGGGCAGGCCGAGAGTACGGCGGTCATGGTGACGGGATCGAGCAAACTCCGGCTCGTCGCATCCGGCCCGGCACAGACGGTCTTTGGTTCGACGATTAGCTACCTGATCGGCTATCGCAATGCCGGCAGTCAGCAGACCGATGTCGATGTCCAATTGATCGCCACGGTGCCCGCCGGAACGACCTTTGACGCTTGGCACAGCTCATACGGGTGGATGGCAATTGGCAACGGCAGGTACCGGCTCAACCTCGGCACGCTGGCGACAGGCGCGCACGGTCAGGCGCGCTTCGCGGTCACCGTTGGTTACGTTGCGCCACCGACTGGCACGATCGACTTTGTCGTGTCGCTGACTGACGAGAGGTCTGAAGGGCTGCCTTTGTTGTCGCGCAATGTCAAGACGGGCCTGCACCGGAGCCGGGTGCGTTAGTCCGATAGTGAGCGTGACATTCGGATGAGTTGCAGTAGCTGGCCGTCCGGTAGCTCGGCCGCATGCTGCTCAAGTGCGACGAACCCGAGGGCCCGATAGAGCGGCTCGCCCGGAAGGGTCGCCATCAGTTCCAGCGAGCGGTAGCCAGCACGCGCCGCGTCCGCGGCACATCGTTCAAAGAGTTGTCTGGCAAGGCCCCGGCGTGCGAACTCGGGATGCACGTAGAACGCGCGGATGCGCGCCGCCTCGGTTGCCGGATCGAGCAACGGGTCATCGCCAAGCTTCGTCTGATCGCCGCCGAAGAGCGTTCGCCGTCGACCCCACCCGCCGGCCGCGACCAGACCATTCGACTCGATCACGTAGTAGGTACCGTCGGCAATCAGATTGGTATCTGGACCGAACACGAATTGAAGGGCACTCGCGATCTGAGCGTCGGAATAGAAGCCGACGCTCAGTTGTCGGACCGACACGTCGATCAGTTCGCGCAGAGCCGGGACATCGGCCCTGGTGGCGAGGCGCAGCACGAACACGGCGATCCCCGCTACTTCTTTTCTTCCTTCTTCCACGTCACCATCGGCGCTGGGCCACGCGGTCCCGTGACCATGCCGTCCTTGAACTTGAACCACGGCTTGAACACGACGCCGTCGGTTCGCAATTCGGCCGTGATCTTGCCGGCCGGGTCGATGGAGAACTTGCCCGTCACCATCTTCCAGTCGGCGCCGTCTTTCTTCCAGCCGTAATGAAATGTGCCGTCCTTCTCGAAGACGATCGGCTGCTTGTCCGCATCCTGCGAATGCCAGGTGCCGATGAGCCCTTCGGGGATCTTCTCATCGGCAAAGCATACTGCGGATGAAATCAGCGCAACAAAACATGCGGCGATCATGAGTTTCATGGCAGGACTCGTTGAGGTGTACATTCGAATTATTGGCGCCGTGTCGAGTGTCCACCTGTACCGCCCCTTCGGAATGCATGGCCAGATCGACCGAATCGTTGAGACTCGTTCAGTCGGAAGCACTAGACCCGTTTGGCTCGCGTCGCAACACTGGTATACGGGAGGAAGCCGCGATGCCGCGACTCGTGATTGGTTCACGCAACAAGAAGAAGCTGCTCGAACTCCAGGACCTGCTCGGCGACTTGCCGATCGAGTTGACCGATCTGTCGCCGTGGCCCAGCGTGCCGGATGTCGACGAGACGGGCCTGACTTTTGAGGAAAACGCCCGGCTCAAGGCGATCGGCTACGCGAAGGCGACCAGCGAATGGGTCTTGGCCGAAGACAGCGGGCTCGTGGCGCCGGCACTCAAAGGAAGGCCGGGGATTTACTCGGCGCGGTATGCGGGAACGCATGGCGACGACGCGGCGAACAATCAGAAGCTCCTCGCCGAGTTGGCCCCGCTGCCGGACGATCGGCGGAATGCGTATTACGTCTGCGTCGCGGCTTTGTGTTCGCCCGATGGCGACGTGAAGACCGTGGCTGAGGGGCGATGTCACGGCGTGATCGTCAAGGAACCACGCGGCGCCGGCGGCTTCGGGTACGATCCGCTGTTCGAGGTGCCGGAGTTTCATGCGACGTTTGGCGAGTTGAGTTTGCGCGTGAAACAGGCGTTGAGTCATCGGGCTCGGGCGGTGATGCAGTTGCGGCCGGCGATTCGGAAGCTCGAGGCGAGCGGAGCCGCGTAAGTAAGCGGCCCGACAATGAACAAAATCGGGCCGCTTACGCGGCTCCGCTCGCCCAGGAGTTGCAATGCCCGCCCTGAACGATCTCGTCGAAGAAGTCACCGCGTTCCGCCACTACCTGCGTTCCGAACGCGGCATGGCGGACAACACGGTCATTTCCTACGGGCACGATCTGGATCGCTTCGCCACGTGGTTCGCCGGCCGGCCGATGCGCGACTTTCGCTCGCCGACATTGGGTGAATTGGCCGACTACCTGGGCTTCCTGCGCGAAGAGCAGCTCGCGCCAGCGAGCGTCGCGCGGCATCTGGTCGCGCTTAAGATTTTCTACCGCTTTTTGAAACTTGAAGAACGGGCCGACGCCGCGACCGTGGAACTGCTCGCGTCGCCGGCGCTCTGGGAGCGCATTCCCACGATTCTGTCGCCGGACAATGTTGAGAAACTGCTAGTCGCGCCGCTGCCGGCGGATCGGTTTTACTTGCGTGATCGGGCCTTGCTCGAAACGCTTTACGCGACGGGCTGCCGGGCGTCCGAAGTCGTCAACTTGAAGATCGGCGACCTGTATCTGGACGCCATGTTCTGCAAGGCCTTTGGCAAAGGGAGCAAACAACGCATCGTGCCGCTCGGTTCCAAAGCCGTGTCGGCTCTGCGAACGTATATCGGCGAGGGTCGGCCGGCGCTCACGTCGGCGGCGCCATCGGAATTTGTGTTCCTGAGCCGCGGGGCCAAGCGCCTCGATCGCGAAGTGTTGTGGATGATCGTCAAGAAGTATGTGAAGCGTGCCGGCCTGCCGAAAAAGACAAGCCCGCACACGCTGCGGCATAGTTTCGCGACGCATCTGCTGTCAAACGGGGCCGACTTGCGGGCTGTGCAAGAGATGCTCGGCCACGCGAGCATCGGCACAACGCAAATCTACACGCACGTTGACCGCAACCGGCTCAAGGAACTGCACAAGCGCTTCCATCCGCGTGGCTGAATCAGGCCTCGACCTTCTGCACCATGCCGTGATTGTTCGCGCTCTTGAGTGCCGCTTCGATGAAGGCGACAATCTCGACCGTCACCGCGATGTCAATCGGCGGCTTGCCCGTGGTGTAGGTCTCGACGATCTTCCTCAGCAATTCGCGGTAAATGTCCTTGGTGCCGATGCTCAGCGGCGTCGTCGCCTTTTCGGCGAAGACGGTCGCCCCGTATGCGCCCGGTCCGGTTCGCGTGCCACGAATGGTGGCGACGCGGCCGTCTCTCCAATGGCCCGTCGCGACGTCGACATCCTTGTCGCTGGTGCAGGTCACCGACGCACAGCCTGGCCCCATCAAGGTGTAGAGCACTTCTACGGCGTGAATGCCATAGTGGAAGAGCCCCGGATTGCGTTCATGCTGCGAGGCCGGACCCCAGCAGACGACGCCGAGCACTTTGCCGTGCTTCGCGTCGGCGTTGTAGGCGACCAACTCCGGCGCGAAGCGCAGCGACGACGACGAGAACAACGGCAGCTTCTTCTTGGCGGCCAGGTCGACGATCTTGCGTGCGTCCGCCAGCGAACAGGCGAACGGTTTATCGACGAAGCATGGGATGCCGGCTTCCAGGAACGGCCTCGCCCGCTCGAAGTGAACGCTGCCGTCGACGGCTTCGATCAGGATCGCGTCGACCTTGCCAATCATGTCTTCCGGCTTGTCGACGAGCGGCACGCCGAGCTTCTTCAACGTCTCGGTGAAGCCGGGGATGCGTTCGGGCGACAGCTTCGATTCGCCGGGGCAACCGATCACGATCTGTCCGCCTTCGACCCATTGGTCCTCGGCGATCTCCTTGTGATTGAGTCGCTTCGTGAACTCGACGGCATGCGAGGTATCGAAGTCGAGGATGCCGAGTTTGAGCATGGGAGAGGTTCCTTCCGATCAGCGCACGACGGTGCACTTGGGCAACTTGGTTTTCAGTTCCGCGACGCCGGCGTCGGTGACTTTGGTGTTGCGCAGGTCGAGCACACGCATGTTGGCGAACGCCGACAGATGCTTGAGGCCGGCGTCGGTCACTGCGGTTTCCTTCAAATACAGGCCGCGCACCGTCGGCAAGGCGCTGACATGCTTGAGCCCGGCATCAGTCACCTTGGAGCCCGACAAGTCAAGCACGCTCTTGTCGGGTTGGCCATCCTCGACATCCTCCGGGATGGCCAGTGCCGGATCGGCGGCCGGATCCGCGGTCGTTACCAGAAGGTTCACGTCGTTGCGTTTGGCGAGCGCCTGGAGCGTCTCATCGGTGATCGACGGGTTGGCGCCACGGAGCGTCAACTTGGTCGGGGCAGGCGCCATGCGGATTGGCCCGCCTGGGGGCGGACGGCCGGGGTCTACACGCGGCTTGGCGTTGACGAGGGTCAAAAGTTCCTCGTTCGAAAGCGCGATTCCGGAGAGGTCGAGTTCGCCGACGCCGACAGCGGCCAGTTGCGGAGCGGCCTTTCCCGTGATCTTGGTACGCGCGATGTTCAGCGTGCCCAGACGCGATAGAACCTTGAGCCGATCGATTCCAGAAGCGCTGATCTCCGTATCCGACAAGTCGAGTTCGCTCACCTTGGGCACGCCCACAAGGCCGGCAAGGCCCGCGTCGTCAACCTTGGAACCCGCAAGACGCAGACGCGTCAACAGCGTCAGCGGCGTCAATTGCGACAAACCCTTGCCCGTCACGGCAGTTCGCGAAAGATCGACCGAAACGACGAATCGAAAAGCCAGGAGCGTCGGCAGGCCCGCGTCCGTCACGCGCGTGCCGGAAAGATCCAGGTTGCGCAAATTGATGAGCCCGGCCATCGACTGCAAATCTTCGTCCGTGACCGGGCGATCACGCAGCTTCAAATCGATGACCGGCTGATAAACCGGGTGCCCCTGCTGCCGCTCGAACGTGCCGCCGAGCCGGTTCACCACGGCCACGGCGGCGTCCTCAGCCTCTTTATTCGGGTCGGCCGTCATCCGTTTGTAAGTCTCATCTTCGGACTCACCGGTCGAGCGCGCGGCGGCCGGATCGGGTCGATTCAAGATGACGACGACGCCGATTCCCACGAGGGCAGCGACGCACAGTCCAATGACTATCCACTCCCGTCGGCCCATACTCCGCTCCCGCCTCGTGGCCTTGGCTGGTTAGGCTACCCGCTCGCCATAGCGACTTCAACAAGGAAGCTTCGATGAACGCATGTGAATTGATTCGAGGCATTTCCTCAACACCAGCCAACGCATTGGATCCCGATAGTAACGGCCATGTTCGAACCCTCGACACCATCGGTTCCGTGCGTTATCCTGCCTGATGTACACGGCCGCCTTCCGGACCCTTTCATGATCCCTCTTGAAGCACTTCGCACGCGCTGCAATCGCCGTTCGTTTCTCGGCCATTCGCTTGCCGGTCTGGGAACATTCGGCCTGGCGGCGTTCTTGAATCCGCAATTGTTTGCCGACGGCAAAGTCGAAAAGTGGCCGGGCGCGATCAAGCCGCACCACCAGCCGCGCGTGAAGCGCGTCATCTGGCTCTGTATGGCCGGCGGACCGAGCCATCTCGAAACGCTCGACCCGAAGCCGGAACTGGCCAAAATGAACGGCAAGCCGATGCCGGAGTCGTTCACCAAGGGCCAGCCAATCGCGCAGCTTCAAGGGGCGAAGCTCAATTGCCTCGGGCCGCAGCACGAGTTCAAGAAGTGCGGCAAGTCCGGGATCGAGATTTCGTCGATCTTCCCGCATCTGGCCGAAGTGGCCGACGATTTGTGCATCATCCGCTCGATGAAGACGGAGGCGATCAACCACGATCCGGCCCACACGTTCATGAACACGGGCACGACCATCAGCGGCCGGCCGTCGATGGGCTCGTGGGCGTGGTACGGCCTCGGGGCCGAGACCGATGCGCTGCCGGGTTTCGTCGTCATGACTTCGACGGGCGCCAGTGGCCAGCAGCAACCGATCGCCGCACGCCAGTGGCACAGCGGCTTCTTGCCGAGCCAGTTCCAGGGCGTCGAATTCCGCTCGAAGGGCGACCCGGTTCTCTACGTCGGCAGCCCCGCGGGTGTGACGAAGGACCGCCAACGCGACGTGGTCAACGCGTCGGAAGCGTTGAACAAGATTTTCGACAAACAGGTCGATGACCCCGAGATCGCCACGCGGATCAGCCAGTACGAGATGGCCTTCCGGATGCAGACGAGCGTCCCCGAGTTGATGGACCTGACCAAGGAAACGAAGGAGACGCTCGACCTCTACGGCACCAAGGGCGGCGACGGCTCCTTCGCCGCGAACTGTTTGCTCGCTCGTCGACTGGCCGAGCGCGGCGTGCGCTTCATCCAGCTTTACCACCGCGACTGGGACCATCACGGCAACGTGAAGGGCGACATTCCCGTCGTCGCGAAGGAAGTTGATCGCGGCATGACGGCCCTCCTCAAGGATCTGAAGCGCCGCGGCATGTTTGAGGACACGCTGATCGTCTGGGGCGGCGAGTTCGGCCGCACGCCGATGGCCCAGGGCACCGGCCGCGACCACCACATGAAGGGCTTCTCGATGTGGCTGGCCGGCGGCGGCATCAAGGGCGGCATCACGCACGGCAACACCGACGAGTTTGGCTACAACGCGGTCGAGAAGGTCGTCACCGTCCACGACTTGCACGCGACGATGCTGCATCTACTGGGCGTCGAACACGATCGCCTGACGTTCCGCTTCCAGGGACGGGACTTCCGGTTGACAGACGTGTCGGGGAATGTGGTGAAGGAAGTGCTCGCCTAAGATAATGATGGAGTCAACACGTGGCGTTTCGAACGGACGGCCGAGAGGTTCACCGTTGGAAGAAATGGGTCGACGATAGTAGTTCTCATGGCCAAAGACTTTAAGCCAATCACTTTTGACGCCAAAGTGTGTCGGACGCAGATCGGCCAGTTTGGCGCATTGCTGGCATTGACGATGGAATTGTCGGAAAGAGGTCATATTCAGCCCTTCTTCAAAGGCTCGCCAACAGATCTCCGCCTTCATTGGCTCCTACGTGCGAACTCTGGGACGCGCGAGCGATTTCGTCTTTGAGTTTCCGTTTGTCGGCGACTGTTCAGCCGACTTGATCGTTGGCGACAAGGCCCTGGGGATCATTTGTGTCGTGGAATTTGAAGACGGCCGCGGCGAGAGCATTTTCAATAAACCGCAGATCCGAAGTACGAAGGAGTGGTGCCGGCGATTCGAACATGGCTTCTCGCAGATCGTCGACTGGTTTTGCATGTTGGACGATGCGAAGAAGTCCGAACGATTCAAGAAGGATTTCGGACCTGGGCACGTTCGCTTTTCGGGACTTCTGATTATTGGCCGAGATGCCGGACTGACCGAGTACGAACGGTTCCGATTGCGCTGGCGAACCGAAAAGGTCGGTGTGGACAATCACTCCGTCGAGTGCATTACGTTCGACGTGTTGCACCGGCACATGGACCAACATTTGCAGCTGAATACTAGCATTTAGCGAAAGCGCTTCCCATGATCATCGCTCTCGCAACTCCGCAGGTCGCCGCCTCGCTCGATGAGGGGATGACCAAAGTCGGGCGCTTGATCGCCAAAGCCGCAGCGCAGGGAGCGGCGATCATCTGCTTTCCGGAAGCCTATCTCCCTGGTCTCCGCGGACTTGACTTTGCTGTGCCAATGTTCGGTCCGGATGACCGGCAGCGCGTGCTTGACGTCGTCGCCGAGTCGGCGCACAGACACCGCATCGCCACGATCCTCGGCATGGAATGGCACTCCGACGCGGGCCGACAAATTGCGGCCGCGGTCTTCGCTGCCGACGGCACATTGCTGGGCTGTCAGACCAAGAACCAGCTCGATCCGACCGAGGAACCGCTGTACGTTCCCGGCCTGACACGGCAGATTTTCGAGGCCAACGGCATCAAGTTCGGCGTCGCGATCTGCCACGAAGCGTTTCGCTATCCCGAGACCGTGCGCTGGGCCGCGGTCCGCGGCGCCCAGATCGTCTTCCATCCCCATTGCACAGGCAGCGACCGCACGGGAACCCAGCCGACGCAATGGGGGTCGCCGGATGGCCCCTATTTTGAGAAAGCGATGATGTGTCGGGCGCTCGAGAACACGATCTATTTCGCCAGCGTCAACTACGCGTTCCGCTACCAGGAATCGGCGACGAGCATTATCGACCCGACGGGCAAATGCGTGGCGCATCTCCCTTACGGCGAAGAAGGCGTACTCGTGCAATCAATCGATGTCGAGGCGGCCACTGGATTGCTCGCCAAGAGATTTGCGCCCGAGCGATACAAGGACGTAATTGCGACCAAGTAATGTCCACCGGCGATGAACAGGTCTCTCACGCGTCGGCGTCAGCCGGCCAGACCTGATAAATCAGGTTAGATATACTGTCATTGTGGTTGTGAAGCCGGTGACGAGTAGCATGCCGCAGAATGGCGTCGCGCCTCGGGTTCAAGACAGCGCTTCCGGGCGAGTCTTGTCGTAAGCGTGGATAGACAGTCGCTTGCGGAACTACAGCCCTTCACGGCTTCAAGTGCGGCTTCACCAGCAGCGGCCCGCGTTCGGCACGCAATTCATCGAAAATTTGTTTGTCGTCGAGGCCCTTGTCGATCATCTCGGCGATGCGTTTGCGGGTCCCGTTCGGGTTGCCGCAGCCGTTGGGATTGCAGCTTGCGAGCGTGTAGAAGTCGCCCGTGCAGATGTCGTTGCCAACCATGCATGTGCAATAGATGCTCGCGAGGAACCAGTCGATCCGCTCCTCCTTGGTGCGCTTGCGGCCGATGTCCGGTGGATAGTCGCTCGCCTCGACTTCCTTTGCGGGCGTCGGCATCTTCACGGCGATACGCTGACCGCTCTTCAACTCCGCGATGTCTAAACCGTTGATGACCAGGCGGACCTGCGTGCGTTCACGCCAGGGGCGCACGTCTTTCACGACCGCGGCGATTGGCGGGTCGGCGACCAGTGCAACCTTGTCGCCCACCTGGAGCGATCGGCCCCAGCGCATCGCCTCGTGATCGAGCATCACGTCGGCTTCGCCGGCGACGTGCGCAAACGTCACTGTGCCCGGCAAGCCGTCGGCGATCCAGCGCTCTCGAAGCCAGTCCCGCTGGGTCTGAAGCTTTGTCTCGGCCGCTTCCTTCTTGCCGTGAATGGATCCTTCGCTGGCTTCATCAGCCAGCATGAAGATGCTTGTCGGGGCTTTCTTGCGATCGGTGTGGAACCATGCCCACACGCGGGCGCCCTTGGCGAACTGCTCCAACCGGCCCCACCAGCCGGCAACCTTGACCTCGGCGTCCGGCGTCAGCGGCCAGGCCTTGGCCTCGGTTTCGCCGTCGATGAGGAGCGTCACGGTGCGCGCCTTCGCGTCGATGGCCTGCAAAGTGGCAATCTTCTTGGGAATGGCCCGGAGAAACTCGGCGCTGCCCGCAACCTCCTTGATTGCCTCCTTCGCGTCCGGCTTGGCGGCTGGCGGCGGGTCGGCCGATTTTGTGACCTGCGAAATCTTTGTGTCCGGATGTTCGGCCGCCCATGCGAACCACCTCACCTTGACTGCGTCGTACGGGACGAGCGTCCAGCCCTTGAGCGAGCCTTCGACGCACCGGCCGACGGCATCGAAGCGCGAGCCGGTGGCTTCGTCCACGAACGGGGCCGCGCCATCGCCATCCGCCTTCAAAGTTACTTCCTTTGTTTCGAGGACTTTTCCCTCCATGCTCAAGTCCTTCACCGCCTCGCGGCGCTCGGCCCGCGGTTCGTAGGCGGACGCCATGTTGCCGTCAGCTTGGTAAAGAACGACGACCTTGCGGCCACATTCAAAAACGTCACTGCGGATCGCCGCCTTCACGTCGCCAAACGTCAGTGGAAACGCCCGCGGAAAAGCCCGGCCGCCCGGATAGACGCCGAGCACGATCTCGTCGGCCGCCCGTCGCTTGTCGATCTCGCCGCGACTGTTGACCGAGTCGACGTTGGCCGTCGTCGGCAATTCCGTCGGCTTATACTTGTCGAACATGTGATAGGCGACGCCGCCGGCGTAGTGCCGCATCGTCCAGCCCCAGTCGGTCACCACGGTCGGCCACGGTGTGAGCCGTTCACCCTTGCGCGGCCCATCGAACGCGAGGCCGGTCAGGCACGAGTAGAGCGTCCCGTCCTTGTGCTTCATGACCATGACGCCGTTCCGCCAGCCATGAAAGCGGAAGTCGACGGACGCCGTGAACCCACGAGCGAATCCGGCGTCCGGGTCGTAGACGAACACGCCATACGTGTCGCTGATGACGCGGTAGGGGTTCAAAAAGAAGCGAAAGGGAATGGAGCCGCCGTCGTATTTGCCGCGCGTCCACATGAGCACGGGGTCGCTGTCCTTCAGTTCGTCCTTGCGCCGCTTGGCTTCATCGACACAATGCGAGCAGTTTGGATTGACGAGCGTGGCGAACGCATCCGGTTTGACGACAAAAGTCGGCTCGGAGGCGAAGGATAGGCAGACGAGGGAGAGGAGAGCAGCCAAGGTGCGCATGAAAATGCCCCGGTCGAGTTGCGACCGGGGCATTGTAGTTCCGCAATGACTTATCGATCGCCCGTCTTCGCCTGCGTCATCGCCTTGTCTTCGTACTTCAACTCACTTCCCAACCGGCGGGCCTGTTCCTTGTAGTTCGTATCGTCGATGTTGTCGGAGTAGACGCCGGACTTGGCGATCGGCAGCTTGACCGGGGCCAATTCGGTTTGTCCGACGGCGCCGCCCTTCTGGATCGGCGGCGGCTGGTCGGCCTGGTACTTCTTGTCCGGCGTCATGCTCGTGCAGCCGGCGGCCGCGAGACCGGCGAGCAAGGTCGCCAGCGCAAATGTCTTATTCATCGGTCCATCCCCCCCGTGGTTCGCCGACGTGGATTCGATCGATCGGCCGTCGCCGGTCGGTCGTCCTTGCCGCGCTCGAGCGCTGCCCGGTCGTCCGCCCGTTCGCCGGCCGCCATCAATCGGGCCGTCCGCTGGTTGTAGATTTCCGTCGCTTGCTTTTCGAGTTCGTCCGCCTTCTGCAACATCGCCTCGTCATTCTGATCCGCGGCGATCGAGCGGATCTTGGTGATGGCATCGAGCCGTTGCAAATAGACCTTCTGTTCATCCGCAAGAGTCTTGGCCAGTGCCTCTTTGGTTGGCGGGGCCGGCGGTTTCTCGCGTGTGGTCGTGGGCTTGGCCGCGGTCGTCTCTGGTTTCTTGGGCTTGGCGCGTTCGCCGAGGAACAGCCAGCGATACCAGGGGATCGATTGCTCTTCGGCAGGCGGTTCCTCCGCGGGCGGCACCGGAGTGGCGAACGCGGGCGCGGCCAGCGCGAAAAGTAGGCAAAATGTGCCGAATCGGCGCATTGGAATGGTTCCCCCGGAAAGAGACGGCCGCCCCCAACCCCCCGATCGGGGGCGGCCCGCGAAACATCTGGAGCCGATTGCCAGAAGTCGGGCGGGGCTATGCCAGAGATTGTCAGACGTGTAAAGGGCAATTTCTTGGATGGGGTATGGGGTCGGGACCGCCCCATGCGCCTACGGCACGCTAACACCGGAACCCTGAACCCTATCCCCTATACCCCATACCCTGATCAAAGGGCCCGGTGGTGGAATGGCAGACACGCAGGTCTTAGAAGCCTGTGCCGCAAGGTGTGCGGGTTCGAGTCCCGCCCGGGCCACTCATTCTCTTCGCCCCGAAGGGGCCGGGCAGGACAGCCCCGGGCAACGCCCTGGGAAACGGAAACGCCCCCGTGATTGAATCGCACCCTGAAGGGGTGCGTCCGAAAAGCCGCACCCCTTCAGGGTGCAAATAATGCAACCCGCGCCATCGTTCCCAGGGCGTTGCCCTGGGCTATCCTGCACCGCCCGTTCAGGGCGAAAACCCGTGGCGGCCCCGGTTATCCAATTCTGCCACGCCCCTTCAGGGCGAAATACAAAATCAACAATTTCGCAACTCCAATGAGACCAACCAATGGGTCAATCACTCGCCAAGATTTACGTTCATCTGGTTTTCAGTACGAAGCATCGTCGTCCACAACTTCCGGTAACGCCGTTCGAGGCACTGCACAAATATGCTCAGGGCATCTTCAAGGACCAGAAGTGCCATATGTCGACATGAACAATGGTGCGGATCATGTGCACATTCTGTTCGACCTCCATCGAACCGCGTCTGTTTCGGATGTCGTGATGCACGTCAAAAAGGGAACCTCGCGCTGGCTCAAGGAGCAAGGCCCCGAGTTCGCCGGCTTCGACTGGCAAAACGGGTATGGAGCATTCTCGCTTGGCCTCTCGCAACGCGAGACAACTGTGGCGTATATCCGAGGACAGCAAGAGCACCATCGTAAGCAGATATTTCAGGACGAGTTTCGGGAATTCTTGCGGCGCTATGAGATTGAATACGACGAGCACTATGTGTGGGATTGACGTCGACCGAAGCGGCCGGCAGGATCGACGTTGCAACACTCCGGGAACACGGTTTTTCGCCCCGAAGGGGCCGGGCAAGACAGCCCAGGGCAACGCCCTGGGAAACGGGCGGCGTGCGACGAGCATTTGCACCCTGAAAGGGTGCAGCTTTTCGGCTGCACCCTTTCAGGCAACGCCGTGAAGGATTTCACGCCCGAGTTTACCCGGTTTTGCCCCGAAGGGGCCGGGCAGGATAGCCCAGGGCAACGCCCTGGGAATCGGGATCGAATTAACTCGCTGAGCATCCTGAAACGATGCGGCCGAGCGGCCGCACGCCTTCAGCGTGCACATGCTCGTTGTGCGCCACATTGCCCAGGGCGCTGCCCTGGGCTGTCCTGCCGAGCCCCTTCGGGGCGAAATGCATGTCAGAATCCTTCACGGCGTTGCCTTTCAGGGTGCGATTCAACCACCGGGTGTTACCCGTCCCCCAAGGCGTTGCCCTGGGCTGTCCTGCCCGGCCCCTTCGGGGCGAACGGCGCATTCAATCAGCACTTCGCGGACAAGATAGCCAGGGTCGATCATTCCCAGTTGTGCATAAGTTGCCTGGGCCCGCGTGTTGTCGCGTTCGACGTAAAGGCGGATGCCGACGACATTCCCGGCCGCCCGGGCGTAGTCGATCATCGCCTGGTAAAGCTGGCGAAAGACGCCGTGGCGCCGGTGGTCCTCACGAACATAGACGCTCTGCATCCACCAGAACCAGCCGTCGCGCCAGTCGCTCCACTCGTAGGTGACCATCAGTTGTCCAACGATCTGATCGCCCGACTCGGCAACCAGATAAAAGCCCTTCGCATGGTCGGTGAATACGCGTTCGACGCCGCGGGCCAACACCTCGGGGTCGAGGGCCTTGTGCTCCGTTTCCAGCGCCATCCGCCGGTTGAACTCAACGATGACGGCCGCGTCGCGCGGCTCGCCCCGTCGGATCGTCAGAGTCATCCCAATCTCCGCGGGTTGCGCCCGTTTCGCCAGGGCTTTTCGCTTTTGCCGCCGGCCCAAGTCGTGTAGGCTACTCACCATGCAGCTTACCGATTACATCCGCGACATCCCGGACTTCCCCAAACCCGGCATCCTGTTCAAGGACATTACGCCCTTGCTGGCGCACCCGGAGGCCTTTGCCGCGTCCATTGAGCGGCTCTGCCACCATTACAAAGACGTGCAACTGGACGCCATTGCCGCGGCCGAGGCACGCGGCTTTCTTTTTGCGGCGCCGATGGCGCTCGAATTGAAGTTGCCGCTGGTTCCCTTGCGAAAGCCCGGCAAACTGCCGTATCGCACCTACAGCCTGAAATACGATCTCGAATACGGCAGCGCCGAATTGCAAATGCATGTCGACGGCGTGACGCCCAACAAGCGCGTACTGCTCGTCGACGACTTGCTCGCGACCGGCGGAACGATGAAGGCCGGCTGTGCGCTGATCGAGCAGGCGGGCGGCATCGTCGCCGGGTGCGCCTTTCTGGTGGAACTGGCGTTCCTGGGCGGCCGGCAACAGCTGGTCAAGTACGACGTGTTCAGCGTCTTGTCGTATTGAGTGCAGCAATGTCCTTTGGTCCGGACGATCCGTACGACGATCGCGAACGCCGGCCGCGCTCGCGCTATGATCCGAGGTTCGACGACGCGCGCTGGGGCGACTACCGCGACGACTACGACGACGAGCCTCTCCAAACCGACCCGAGAGAAAAGGTCCGCCTGCCGGCGACGATTCTCTTGATCGTCAGCATCACGGGGCTTGTGCTCACGGTCACCGGCCTCGCGTTGGCCGGAGTGGCCGGCTTTTTGAACCCGCCGCCGCGGCCTGAGATAATCGTCAACGTCATCTTTGGCGCGCTCATTGGAACGATCGCACTGGCGTATTTTTCCATCATGGCCTTCGGCGCCGCGCGGATGCGCCAATGCCGCTCTTATGGAATTTCCATGGCCGCGGTCATCATGGCCATTTCGAGCATCGCCATCCTGGGGCTGTGCGGCTTCTTCATTGTCCCATTTGGCGTCTGGGGATTGGTGATCATTGTGCAAGCCGACGTGAAGCGTGAGTTCGACCGTCGGCGAAAGTCCTATGAATGACCGGGCGGCACGTGCCGACTCTTAGCGTTGTTACCCACAGGTGACTTATGTCGAGCCAGGACCCCAACGACGGTTTTCGCGACGAACCGGAGGGCGAAGGAGAAATCCCCAACAATGACCGGCGTGAGGAAGCGCTTCGACGGGTCAAAGTGCCGGGCACGCTCTTGCAGTTGTTCGGCGCCGTGTGCATTGCGTGGAACGTGATGACCGGTGCGTTGAGCTTGATCAGCCCACAGTCAATTATCAATCCGTATTTCGACTTCATCGAGGACCTGCAACGAAACAACCCGCCCGATAAACAGCAGAAACTGCCACCGCGCGATGAGGCAATCAAATCGCAGCAGGTTCAGGGCCCGATCGGCGCAGTGATTTTTATCATCGTGGGTGTTGTCGCGTTCATCGGCGGCAGCAAGATGAAGAGCCTGAGCGGTTATGGCTGGGCCATGGCGGGCTCGATCGTGACGATCTTCCCTGGACTGTGTTGTTGCTGTTTCCCTCTGTTACCCGGCATCTGGTCTCTGGTCGTACTGTTGAATCAGGACGTGAAACGTTCCTTCTGACCGGCGGAGCCCTGCGCCATGGCCATTGACCCGTTGCCCGGTGATCCCGAGTTCCAGGCCAAGTGGATCACCGATGCTGCCCGTACAGTACAGGCGCCGGGTATGGCGCTGATGTGGTGCGGCATCGTCTCCGTGCTGCTGGCGGTTTTGTTGCTGGTCATCTTGCTGGCCTCGCCGGACTCGCTTTTCCGGCCGATGTACGACCGGACGGTGAAGGCACAACGAGAGCAGGAGCCCGAGGAGCGCAGGCCGCTGCCGCCTTACCAGAAGTACCGCGACGCCAATCAACTTTCCTACACCGTCGGCAGCATCATCGATCTGGCCGCCAGCGTCGTCATCGTGATCGGCGGCCTGAGCATGAAACAGGTGAGTGGCTATGGCTGGGCGGTCACGGGAGCGATTTTGGCGACAATCCCGTGCGCCAATTGTGTTTGCTGTTTCAGTCTGCCGATCGGTATGTGGGCGCTCGTGGCCCTGTTCGGCAAGGATGTTCGTCTGGCGTTCCAGCGTATCTCGGCGATGGGCGGGTTGGAGAAATTGGCAGCGAGCTTGGACCCGTTGAATTATCCACCCGACGGCTCGGCCTAATCGACGCATGGCGGACTCCGCGATCGACCGTGAATCCGAACCGAGTGGTCGACCGAACCAGGCCGACCTGCGGGCCGATTACGACGACCACTTCGGCCGCGTCCGCACGCCACGCCAAATCCTGCGCCGCCGATTACTGATCCCGGCAATCGATTTCATCCTCTTGGGCATTTGTGGAATTCAAGCGTCGTGCTTCGGCGCGCTTGCTGCGACTGGTGAATTGTTTGATGGTTTCGAAGGCAAGGCAAATGATCTTGCGCTTTCGTTGGGAATGGCCATTGTTTTCTATCCGCTCTGTGGAATCGGCGTGGGGTTGTCGTTGTTGATACTTATCGGCGGCGTGGGAATGTTGCATTTGCAACATCATCGCGTCGCACTCATTGCCGCGTACATCGTAACTGGCCTTTCGCTGGCTAGCGTCTTCGCTCTGCCCTTTTTCCCCTTCGGGATCTGGGCGCTCATCCTGTTGAACAAGACGGAGGTGCGCCAGGAGTTCGCCCGGCCCTCGGATCCGACCGAATTCGTGCGCGTCCGGCGCCGCCGCGAATTCCCGCGAGTCCCACCCCTCGGACTTCTGTTGATCGGCGGAACTGGATTCGCCTGCACGTTTGCGGCCTTCGTCGTAATCCTCTGGGACTACTTCACGGACGGTCAATGGCAGGACGCCGAGTTCATTTGGAGCGTCGCGCTCGCAGTAATTGGCATGGCGGTTTTCACGGGACTGTTTTTGCGCGGCTTCATTCGCCGACGCCTCGCCAGGAATGCCGACCTGGCAGCGAGCCATACACCGTCACCATTCGATCATCGTGACCCGGAAGGGGACCATGCTTGACCCCCAGCTCAACCGCGAATCCGAACCGGTGCACGGCCCGACCCCCGCCGACCTGCGGGCCGATTACGACGACGAGTTCGGCCGCATCCGTACGCCGCGACAGATTGCCCGCCGCAGGCTGCTGATCCCGGCGATCGACTTCCTGATCCTCGGCATCTTGGTGGCAATGGCATCGCTCGGTTCGGCGATCTTCGTCATTTACGAATACATCGGCGACGCCGCCGACCCGCTGGAATACCTGGAGATGGTCGGACTGCTGACGCTCTGCATCCTCGGCGGCGCACTCTCGGCATTGATCATCGTCGCCGGCGACAGCATGTTGCGTCTGCGCCATCACCGCGTCGCGCTGATCGCCTCGTACATCGTGACGAGCCTGTCGCTGGCGAGCGTGTACGCCATCCTCTTCTATCCGTTCGGCATCTGGGCGCTCGTGTTGCTCTACAAGACCGAAGTGCGCGGCGAATTCGACAAGGTCGTGGATCCAAAAGAACCGCAAATCATCGAGCGGCGCGTTCCAGGCAGCAAGCGATCGCCGCGCCGCAATCCTCCCATGACGCTTCTTGCGATTGGGGCATTTGGCCTCTTGTTCATGCTGATCGTTTGTTTCTTGATGCTGAGAACGGCCGATTCCACGGGTGCCTGGGACGAGGACGTCGTCCTTGGACCGATCGTCATTTGTTTGGTCGGAGCGGTCGGGTTCGGGATCGTGCTCGTCCGCGGAATTCAGCTCTATCGCCGGTTTCCGGACCCAAACAGCAAGTTGGAGCCGCCGGCACGGCCATTCGAGCCGGAGTGAGGCTATGTCCGACGACGAGAAACCTGAACCACTGCACGACGAACGTCGGCCCGCCTACCACGACGTCCGCGACGACTTCGACGACGAGTTCGGGCGATCAATGACACCGCGCGAAATCGTCCGGCGGATGGTCATGGTGCCGGCGATCGCGTTTATCGTGATCGGCGTGCTCGGCATCCTGGGGATGTGCGTGGCCGAAGCCTTTCTCCTTTTTGAGAACCTCGGGCGGGCACTAAACGGCCGATCTCAGCATTGGTTCAACATCATCCTCGGAACGCTCGGCATTGCCGTCGCCATGACCTTGTTTGGGATGACGATTGCCGGCGGCGTCAACATGTTGCAGCTCCGTCGCCGGTGGCTCGCGTTGTTCGCGGCCTATGTCGTCGCTAGCTTGTCGCTCGCCGGGTGCTATGCCATTCTCTTCTTCCCGTTCGGTGTCTGGGGTTTGGTTTTGCTCTATCGGCCCGATGTGCGCCGCGAATTCCCGCGGGCTAAGAAGGATCAGGCCGAGATCGATTTCGACGAGCCGCAGCGGCGCTCGGAGCGGGAGTAGGCACATGTCCGACGCCGAACGACGCGAGCCAGCGTTCGATGACCGCCGGCCCCGATTCAGCGATATTCGCGACGACGACGACGAATTCGGCCGCACGCTGACGTCGCGGGAAGCCGCACGGCAAAAATTGCTCGGCCCCGCCATCGGCCTCATTATCGTGGGCGCCATCGGCATTCTTGGCACGTTTGTGCTTTTGGTCGGATTACTCATCGAGCATTTGGACGCCGCAATCAACGACGACGTCGAGGCCGTCAGTCTGGTTGCCTTTGAGTTTGGCGCACTGCTTGGCCTCGCGCTGTTTGTTTTCGTCGTGATGGGCGGCGTCGCGATGCTCCAACTGCGCCGCCGCTGGGTGGCGTTGTACTCGGCCTACATCGTCGCTGGCTTGTCGCTGGCGGGTTGCTATGCCATCATCTTGTATCCGTTCGGCTTTTGGGCGCTGATCGTTCTCTATCAGCCCCACGTTTGGCAAGAGTTTCAACGACGGCCCAGGAAAGAGCGCAATGATTGACTTCGACAAGGCCGGCGGCCTCGTGCCGGCGATCGCCCAGGACGCCGACACGGGCCAGGTGCTCATGCTCGCCTGGATGAACCGCGAAGCGTTCGACGAGACCGTGCGCACGCAACGCGCGTGCTATTACAGTCGCAGCCGCGGCCGGCTCTGGCGCAAGGGCGAAGAAAGCGGCCACGTGCAAGAAGTGCGCGGCATCTTTGTCGACTGCGACGCGGATACGGTGCTGCTCACGGTCAAGCAGATCGGCGGCGCGGCCTGTCATGAGGGGTATGCTTCGTGCTTCTTTCGCAAGCTGGAGGATGGCGAATTGCACGTCGAAGGCGAACGCGTGTTTGACCCGAAGGTGGTGTATAAGAAATGACTTGTGACCAAACGAGGCGGTCAACATGGCGCCCAAGCATGGGAGTTCGAAGTCGGGACGATCGAAAGGGCCCTACCGCGTCTTCGTCAGCCATGCGACGAAGGACAAGGCGATTGCTCGCGACATTTGCGAGCACATCGAATTGACGACGACAGCGATCACCTTCCGGGACGACCGCGATATCGACAGTGGAGAACAGATTGACAAGGTAATTGAGAAACAAATTCGGGCAGTCGATGAAGTGGTGGTTCTGCTGACTGCGACTGGCAGGCAACGGTTTTGGATTGGCATGGAAGTCGGAATGGCCGTCATACTCAAAAAGCGTATCGTGCCGATTTGGTACAATACACGGGTGTCTTCTATTTCGTTCTTGGCGACCCGTAAGGGTTATTTGTTCGATCAGATTGCCGACTATTTGGCGGCCCTGCGCGAGCGTGTCGAGGAGAAACGACGATGAAACACACGGACGGCGATCCGTTTGACATTCTCCTGGTATTTGACCCGTCGGAAACGGCACTCGCCGAAGTCATCGACGAACGCATTGCCGCAACTGGCCTGACTTGTGTCAAACGCCCAGCCAAGGTGAAGGCGGGCGAGGACTTTGGCGCCATGATCCGCCAGATGATCGGCGCGACTGGCAGCATCGTCTTGCTCATTTCGCAGGCGGCCATGAGAAATGAGATCATTCCGGTTTTCGCAGGTGCGGCCTGGGCTGGCAAGGTGCCGATGTTCGTCCTCAGGAACAACGTGCGGTTGTCCAACGAGTGGGCGTACTTTAAGCGGTTTCCAGTCTTCTCCCTGTGGTCCGGCTTTCCGCGCTTCCTCAAGGCCGTCGACCAAATTGCTGACAAAGCTACCGTCTAGGCACCGAATTGCATCCTGGAATTTCAACCGCTCCCATGTCCAACGTCCTCAAACTCGGTCTCCCCGCCGGCAGCTTACAGGAGGCGACCGCCGACCTGTTCCGCAAGGCGGGCTACGAGATTACGTTCACCAGCCGCAGCTACTACCCGGCCGTCGACGACCGGGAGATTCACTGCACGCTGATCCGGGCCCAGGAGATGCCGCGCTACGTGGCGAATGGTTCGCTCGATTGCGGGTTGACCGGCCACGACTGGATCATGGAGAACGCGGCCGATGTACTCGAGCTGGCCGAGTTGGTCTACAGCAAGGTGAGCCGGCGGCCGGTGAAGTGGGTGCTTTGCGTGCCTGAGGATTCGCCGGTCCGCGCGCCGCAGGACTTGGAGGGCAAACGCATCGCGACTGAACTTGTGGAGTTTACCCGGCGTTGGCTGCAAGCGCAGGGGGTCGCTGCGAAGGTCGAATTTAGTTGGGGCGCGACCGAGGTGAAGCCGCCGCGACTGGCCGACGCGATTGTGGAGGTGACCGAGACCGGCTCCAGTTTGCGCGCAAACAACCTGCGCATCGTCGGCGAGCCGTTGCTGACGAGCACGCCGCGGTTCATCACGCACGCGGCCGCCTATGCTGACCCGTGGAAAAAGGAGAAGATGGACGACCTCGTCCTCATGCTCCGCGGGGCGATGGCGGCCGAGGGCAAGGTGGGGCTGAAGCTCAACGTTCGCAAGCAGGACATGGACCGCGTGCTCAGCGTCCTGCGCGAGCACCCGAAGACATCGCTCAATGCCCCGACGGTTTCGCCGCTCACCGACCCGGACTGGGTGGCCTTGGAGACGATCATCGACGAGGACATCGTCCGCCACATCATGCCGCAACTTCACGCGGCGGGCGCCCGCGGGATCGTCGAGTACGCGATCAACAAGATCATTGAGTGACGATCAATCTGCCGTCGCCGTCTTGCCTGCCAATACACGAATCTTATCAACGACCCGTCGCGCCCGCGCTCCACTCTGTGGCACAACCCAAATCGCGTAATCGCCTGGCGCTACGGCCATCTCCGCTCGTGTGTCGCCGGCCGCCTGGATGACGACGTGCTTCTTCGTCTCCGGCCCCTCATCGTCGTAGGCGGTCACGATCAACGATCCACGCGGCTGATCGGTGCCCCGAAAGCTGATGACGCCGAGATGGTCGTTGAGTTTGATCTCGTTAGTCCCTTCCTTCACTTTGAACCCCGCAATGGCCTTGATCGCCTTGCCGTCCTTCGGCACGAACCAGATGTCGTAAGGCCCTTCCTCGGCCGTCTTGAGTTTGTTCGTCAAATCGGGCACTGCATAGAGTGGTTCGTGCTTGGAATCGCCCGGCGCCGGCGTGCCGGCCTTGGTAAAGACGATCTCCTTCACCGGCGGCAGGAAATACATGGGGGACGAGAAGGTGACAATGCGGTCGGCGGCGAACACACTCGTAGGTAGCACCGCGAGAAGCACTAGGGCGAAACGCATGGGTCGCTCTCCTGACGATGGATCACGTATCGGATCGATTCCAGAGTCAATTCAACGGCCGCCACGCGGCTTCGCCTTCTCGAGGGGGATGGAATTCGCGGACATAGTTTTCGATAAGCGCTCGAAGAGCTTGTTGCTGTGCGGCCGCAAGCTTATCCACTTCAAACCACGGAGCATCCTTTGACCATCCAGCCGCGTTGTAACCATGTCTGAGCAAGTATTCGAAGTTCCTTTGCGTTGTAGTCGTATCCGATGGCAGATCGGCGCGCTCGATCAACCCGTTACGCCGATGTTGCGCCCGCGGCCGCGAATCGAGAAAGTTTCGCGATGTCCAGAATGGCAATCTCGTTCTTGGCTGCGTCGAGGCGAAAGAAAATGTTGATATCGTCGGACGTATTCAGGTTAAACACGTCCTTATCAGCAGTCTGTCCCGAAATCTTGCGTGTGTGCGCGTCGTTCTCCCAGTTCTCCAAGTGAGTAAACCAGGCAAAGACCCTTTGTCGTTCGTCTTCACTCAGCGTCCGAATCGCGGCATGGACCGATGGCGCCCTTTGAACGTTCATCGCTTGCAACTCCGCCAAGACCGGATCGCGTTCCACAACTCACATTACCAGAAGGTCATTTGCGAGTCCATCCTTCGCAAGCAAAGGGGCGGTTTGTCGCCCTCAGTGGTTACATTCCCATTACGGCCAATCGCGTGAACCACCCGTATAAAGTCGCGATGCCTGCCGATGGTTCTGGACAATAGGATCGATGAAGCACATTACTGATTGGCTGCAAGACCCGCCTGGAGTCGATGCCTCGTTCTCGTCGGAAGAGGCGATCAAACGGCTCGGGTTGGCGCTGGCGGCCGGGTTCGTCGTGGCCGGGGTCTACGTCATCGGCATGGGCCGGCGACGCGAGGAATCGGCGACGCTGCCAACGACACTTGTGTTGCTGACGGTCGTGATCGCCGTCGTCACTCTGGTGATCGGCAACAGCGTGGCGCGTGCGTTCGGCCTGGTTGGGGCGCTCTCGATTGTGCGCTTCCGCACCGTGGTCGAGGACACACGCGATACGGCATTCGTCATCTTCGCCGTCGTCGTCGGCATGGCGATCGGGGCCGGGTATCCGCTGCTGGCGGCTCTCGGTGTGCCGGCGATACTAATCGCGGCCGTGCTCATGCGCTGGGTCAACGGCGAGTCGACGCCCGTCAAGTCGAACGGTTACTCAACGTTAACCGTGCGCTTCGCTCTGGGCAACGACCCGGATGCGTTGCTGACGGAAGCGTTCGCCAAACATCTTGGCGAATTCCGACTGAATGCGACGAGCACGGCCAAGCAGGGCGCGGCTCTCGAAGCGACCTACAAGGTCAAGCTCAAGGCGCCCGGCAAGGCATTCGTACTCGTCGCCGATCTGAACAAGATCGAAGGCGTTCAGGGCGTCGAATTCAAGAATTGACTCATTCGTCATCGTCACGCCGCGGCCGGCGTTTGGGTCGATCGTCGTCATCGTCCGCGTCGCGCCGCTTCGGCCGGTCATCATCATCGGCATCCCGTCGCTTGCGGGGTCGATCGTCGTCGTAGTCACGCTCCTCCTGAGTGCGCCGTCTTGGCTTTCGCGCCAGTCCCGCCGCGACCCGCCATTCTTCGTAAGCGCTCTTGCCCATGAGAGCGAGCACGCCTGCCAGCAGC
This sequence comes from Gemmataceae bacterium, assembly GCA_036266155.1. GTDB lineage: Bacteria > Planctomycetota > Planctomycetia > Gemmatales > Gemmataceae > SIAJ01. The sequence continues at coordinate 36,689 of DATANR010000208.1, forward strand.
AGTGCCAATCCCATGAGCAGCGCGATGCCGCCGACGGCCAACAAAAGCGTCGAATCGGCGCCGGCCGGCACGAATCCGCTCCCTGCCAGGAGCAGTCCGCCGCATGACAGGTACAGCACGCCAAAGATGATTGAACCAATGCCGTTTCCCAACACACCCTTGGCGGTGCCTTTGACGGTCTGGATGCCGACCATCAAGAAGACGAGGGCAATGATGACGCCACAGCCGACGCCGGTGTAAGGACTGCCGCCGGGACCGCCGCCGGCAACGGCGTTGCCGGCCGCCATGGCAAGCTGAAGCACGATATTGATAAGTCCGAGCGCCCCAAACGAAATCCAGATGATTCCCGCCGCCTTCACTCCCGGCGGAAACTTGGCACTGGAACGGCTCGGACGATCGTCGTCATCGTAATCATCATCGTAATCGCGACGGGGCATGGGGAACTCGGGGTCAGGTGATGGAACGGAAGTGTGGCAATCCTACCGGACGCCGCGCTGGGTCGGCAACAGAAATTCACGGCGTGAGGCATAACGCCAGCGTCCAGGTTTCGGCCTGCCGAAGCATGTCGCTTGCGGGACTGTCGCGTGCAATGAAATGTAATGCAATCGTCAGGGGGGTGTGGCAAAACCGTGGCGATCTTGGCGACCTTACCCAAAAACCCGCGGAAAACGCACTTTTTCAAAAAGGAAGATCGCCAACTGCCGGGGCTCAAAGACTTCGACGGACTTCGTCAT
>DATANR010000209.1:0-21547 GCA_036266155.1 Gemmataceae bacterium
GCCGCGCCTATCACAGTCCCCGGGGGCGTCGAGCCCGCGCTCCGCTAGCGCGTCGCGGCTTCACGGCGCTTGCGGAACTGCGTCTGCGAATGATGGATCGAATTGTGTCACAAATGACCACTTTTGCTTTGGTAGACCGGCTTTTTCTGGGTTCTCTTCGACATATACGATCGCCCGGAATATGTCCTCGACGGTGTCCAGGAACGGTGAACATTCGCCGCGCGAAAAGCACTTCGGGTGGCGGCCGTTCGGCAGTTTGATGTGCCCCAGCGGGTGAATTCCGTCGGCAACCAACCGCTCGGTCGCGGCGCCCTTGAGCTGAATGACGACTTGCTCGATCGACGTCCGAAATCGGCCGACGACCATGTGCAAATGGTCCGGCAGGATCGCACAGGCCCATACTTGCAGGCCGGACTTCGCGACGTATTCGGCGAACCCGTTCCCGACGGCCCGAGCCTGGATGCCCGTGAACCGGACGGCCGGGTATTTGAGAGCCTCCTTTGTCTTCGCGCGCAAGGCCCAGTCGTGGGCAACGGCTGCCACCGACTTGGTAGTTGGCGTGAACGTGGCACTCCCACCGGCTCGGAACAAATCCGAGGAACCGACAAATCGGGACCATGAGCCCCGCGGATCGTTGGGCAGCCAGAACCCATATGCACCGACGATGACGTGGTAGGCGAGGACCATGGCATAACCCCCGACTTGAGTGATGAAATCCCATGTCCCCGTGAAGCCGCGACGCGCTAGCGGAGCGCGGGCTTGACGCCCAAGGGACCTAGATTTGGCCTCCCGGGGCGTCGAGCCCGCGCTCCGCTAGCGCGTCGCGGCTTCACGGGCGCTCGTTACGCCGACTACTTCACCTCCAGCATCACGCTCTCCGAGTGGCTATTGAACTCCGGGGCGTACATGCATTGCAGCGTCGCCAGGCCCGTCGGGTACTTGCCCTTGTGCTGCACGCGGACGGCGTATTCGAACACGTACGTCCCCTTCGGCAGGTAGTCGATGAAGAAGTGGCTCGCCGTGTCCTTCGTCGACTCGTAATAGCCCAGGCCGTCCTGGTACTTGTAGCGGCTAATCACGTTCACCGGCTCGGTGCCGCTGCCGCGACTGTCTTTCAGATGCACGTATTCCATGTCGCGGTCGGTTCGCAGGACGACGCGGACGATCAGCTCGTCGCCGACGGCCACCGGGCCTTTCACTTCTTCGAGGACGGGGCCCTTCTTCGTATAGTTCCGTTTGAAGACGGACTTCTCGAGCTTGAGCGGCGTCGCGTCGTGGACGGTGACTTTGCTCACGTCTTCCAGGTATTGCCAGTGCAGGCTGCCCCAGGAGACGCCGGCGTCGGTCTTCTTCACGGTCACCTTGCCCATCTCCGGCTTGATCTCGCCGCGAACGAGCCGCTCCTCGTAGAAGCCGGTGCCGGCCTCGACCTTCTCGGGCTTGATCGGATTGTTCGCCAGCGAAACTTCGACGAGCGCATCGGACGCGAGCAGCTTGTCGCCGCGGAGGAGCAGCGAATAGATAGCATCGGCCGTGGCCTTGGTCGTCTTCCAGTTCTGCGTCTGCTTTTGTTTGAGCAGCCAGACCTTGCACTCCTCAACGGCGTTCGGATCGTTCGCGACTTCGGAGAACAGCTCGATCATCACCGCCTGCGTCTCGATCGGGGCGTGATACCAGTAGAAGGATCGCTCAGTATCGCGCCAGAACATGCCGAGTTCTTCGTCGTTCACCGACCGTTCGCGGATCGAGTTCACGATGGCCTTCGGCGTTTCTTGCTCGCCGAAGCGCTGGAGCGCCAATGCGAGGTGCGCCTGCGATTGCCGATTGGCGAGTTGCAGCCAGAACTTGCGGGCCTGGCCGCGCCAGTATTCGACCGCCTCGGCATGCTCCTTGGCGATCGGCTTGTCCTGCAAGTAATAACTGCGGCCATACATGTAGAGGGCGATCGTCGACGACAGGTGATTGAGTTCCGGATGCCCGTGTTTCAGGATATCGCGGTAGATGCGGTCGACCCAGGCATCGAGCCGCGTGAGCGACCGGATCGCCGGGGCCTGATCGAGTTGTACGCCGAGGTGCCGCAGGCGGCCGAAGCCGGTCGTGATGTACAGCGTGATGTACTCGTTCTCCGGTCCGCCCGGGAACCACGGCCAGGCGCCGCTGGCGCCCTGCATCTCGGCGAGCTTGCGCATCGTGCGTGCGGTCTCGTCGTTGAGCCGATTTTCGTCGAAGAGGACGCCGACGTTGCGCCGAGCCTCGGACTCCTTGACCGCGTCGCGCAGCCACGGCGTCTCCTCGACCATCACGGACTTCAGGTCCTGATTCTTCTGCAACGGCGAATCGAGTGCGGGCGTGTTCTTCCACTGGTCGAACACCTTGCGAATCTTCGGATCGCTGGCGCCGATGTGCCGGGCCAGGGAGTTCGCATACAGTCGGTTGAACGTCTGCTCCGTGCATTCATGCGGATATTCCATGAGGTACGGCAGCGCCATCACCGCGTACCAGGCCGGCTGCGAGCACATCTGGATCGTCAGCGTCTGGTGCTTGAGCGTGTTCGACTTCGCTGAATCTTCGAGCTTCTTGAAGTCGAACGTCTTGGTCGCCGGCCCGCGGATCGGCAGCGGGATCGACTCGGTGACGAGCACGCGTTTCGACAGAATCGGAACGACGCCCTCCTCGCCATCCGAAAGCTTGTCGCTCGCCCCGACCGCCTTGTAGCTGATCGGCCCCTGGTCGTCGGGCACCGTGAGCTTCCAGAAGAACGATTGCGAAGTCCCCGGTTCGAGGGCAAACGCCTGCTCGGGGTTCGAGTTGCCGAGCGCTGCGTCGATGTTGTTCGTCGAACGGAGGTCCGTGAGCGACAATCGCACCTGGCCCGCTTGCTTGTCTTTCGACTGGTTCGTCACCTTGACGCTGAATTCGAGGATGTCGCCCTCGCGCAAGAAGCGCGGCGGGTTCGGCTCGACCATCAGGTCCTTGGCCGTGACGAGTTCGTCTTGCAGGTAGCCGCTCCGCAAATCCTTGTCGTGGGCGAAGCCCATGAACTTCCACTTCGTGAGGGCTTCGGGCATGGTGAACTCCATGCGCACGTTGCCGTTGCCATCGACGCTGAGGTGCGGGAAGAAGAAGGCGAGTTCGTCGAGGTTCTTGCGGGCGGAAACGTTCGAAAGATCGGGGCCTTGCGACCCGCCCGGTGCGCCGAGACCGTTCGCGAAGCCGTCTTTGTCATCGGCCTTGCGCTTGCCCAATTGCTCGTTGTTCCCCTGCATTATCATGCGCTCGGCGGCGCCGTCGCGCAAGGAGTCCATTCCCGGAGCCGCACTTCGCGCCGCGGGGGCCATTGGCATGCCTGGACCAGGCATCCCGCCGCCGCCGAAACCGCGACCGCCGCCATTGCCACCCTCGAAGTACATGTACCCCCACATGTTCACGGTGATGTCGGCTGGCAATGTACGATAGCGGATGTCGACCTGCTGATAGCCGCCGTTCCACTGGCCGCGGAAATGTTGCAAGTAGCGGGCGCCGTTCTCGAAAACGATGTTCATGTTCGAGTTGTCGTAACGGAACACGTTGAACTTCTGCAGCCAGTGATGCGGCAAGTAGGCGTCGAGCGAAGCGTCGTAGAGCGTCGCCACCATCTCGGCCGTCGCCTTCTGGGCTTTCGGGCCGCTGACGATGGCCGTGAAAGTTTCCTTCTTGCCTGGCTCCAGCTTGTTGACGAAGTGCTCCCACTTCACGGTCAGGTCCTTGTTCGACCACGGCACGTCGACGTGGCGATTCTCCGTGTAGCCGCGGTTCTCGCGAACGTAGGTCGTGCGCACCGTGAAGCCGCCGCGCATGTCTTCGTTGATGGCCTGCGTGACTTTCACCTGCGTCTTCGCCGGATCAGTCCAGAACGATTGCAGCACCTTGCCGCGATGCTCGATCTCGACGAACGCTCGGCCCTTGTCGTAGCCGGTACCCCAGACGGCCATGAACTCCTCGCCCGGTTCTAGCGACCATTTCGGCGCCGCGAACACTTCTGGGACCTTGATCGCCAGACTCGCGTCGTCCGGCTTCAACACGCGGAGTTGCAGCTTGGACGTGACCGCCTTGTCGAAGCGATCCTTGGTCTCGACGATGGCACGATAGAGGCCGACGGGTAACTCGAACTTGAATTCCGTCTTGCCATCCTTGTTGGTCGCGAAGTCGGTGGTCGAGACGACGTCGCCGAGGTCCCACGTGCGTGGGTCGGCCGGGTCGGGCTTGTGCTCTTGCACCTTGCCCCGGAAGCCGCGTGGCCGCGGCGTCGGAATCGGCCGATCGAGTACGTCGGGCCGGATGACGTCTTGCGGGTTCTTCAAGCGATAGATTTTGACGGTCCCCTTGGTCGCCTGGCCCTCGCCGTCGAGCGTCTGCGTCGCGAGTGCGACCTTGATCGGTTCCTTGACCGTCTGCCAGTCGGACGCGGTCAGGTTCGCTTGCAAGGCGGTGTAACCAACCACAACCGCCTTCGACCCGCTCCGCGTTTCGCCGGTGGAGTCGGTGACGTCGACATGCACCGTGTAGTGGAAGGTCGGCTCATCGGCCTCCGGCACCGTGAGGTCCGGCTTGGCGACGAAGTTCACCGTAAAGCTGCCGTCGGCCTCGGTGATGGCAGTGCCATGTGCGATCTCCTGGGCGACGCCGCGGTTCTGCGGGACGCGCCACCAGCAGCACTCGTAGAACCACGCCGGCCAACGGACCTCGCGGGTGACACGAAAGCGCACCTTGGCCCCGCCGATCGGCGCGCCGGTGTAGGCAGTGGCTTTGCCGGGCGTCTTGACCTGATCGTTCAGCTTCGGCGCTTCCTTGGGTGCATCGACCGTCACCTGGAATTTTGGCCGCTTGTATTCCTCGACATTGAAGTGCACGGCCCCGCCGCCTTCGCCGGGCACGAGGATGTGCATCTGGCCGGCGAGGCGATCGCGCGGCGCCGTGAAGCTGCCGCTGAAGGAGCCGAATTCGTTCGAAACTGTCTCCGCCTTCGCGACCTCTTTGCCATTGGGGTCGTTGAAGACGACATTCACCTTGCGATTCGGAATCACCTTGTAGCTGTCGCCGCGCGTGTCGGCGATCAGGCAGATGCCCTTGTAATGAACTGTCTGACCGGGGCGATAGAGAGAGCGATCCGTGAATAGAACCGTGTGAGTGTTGGGGCGGTAGTTGTCGCCGTAAAGGTAATTTTGGTATTCATTGGCGCTCGCCAGTTCCTGACCGTTGGCATCGGCAAGGATGAAGTAGGAACGCTGATTATTGCCCTGAAACCCGAATAGGCCGTTCTGATCAGTCTGCGTGCCGGGCCCCGCGGCGATACTACCGTCCGGCTGACGCACCCAGGTGCGGATCTTCGCGTTGGCGATCGGGTCGCCGGACTTCGCGTTGAGCACGAAGCCTTCGACCTTGCCCTTGCCCCATTCCTGCCGCATGACCAGGGCCAGGTCGCTGACCCAGACGTCGGCCGCGGCGATCGCATTGCCGACATCGCCGAAGTTCGCGGCGGGGCTGGCGACGATAAAGTAGAAGCCGGTCTTTAACTCCTTCGGGGCCGGGATGTCTTGCACACGCTGGTGGTAGTCCGGCGTCGGCGTCAGATCGGCGGACCATTCCAGGTCGGGCTTGCGTTTGACGAGGTCGTCGCGATCGGCCTGGTTAAACTGCTCGGGCCGCCAGCGGTCGCGGGTCAGCCGGCTCGTCCAATCGTACTTGATGGCCCGGAAGTGAACCTTGTCGATGTTGCGGTAGGTGATCCGCAAGAGCGGCAGCGGATCGGTCCAGACGCGTTCCGTGACAACCTGAACCTCGCGGGCTTCGATCTGCAGGACGAGGTTGTGGCAAAGTTTGCCGCCGGGGCTATTCGGGAACGCGTTCTGCCCGTCGGCCGCGATCTTGCGTGCTTGCACGCTGTCGCCTTCGGCGTGCAGGACGGCCGCCCAGCGGTCGCGGGCCATCGCCGAAAGTTCGTGCTTGGCGTTGTCTTGTGCGAACGCCGCGAGAGCGGTCTTGTAACGCATCGCCTTGTTGTCGCCGAACGCGTTGGCGTGGGCGAACTGCAGGCGTGACAGGTCGGCATCGAGGTAGGCCGACTTGTCCTGATCGTTCTTGTGGAAGTTCAGCAGGTTCTGATAGAGCTTGATCGCCTTGACCTTCGGCGCGTCGGCGTCGGTCGTCTGCGGTTGCCAGGTCAGGAACTCTGCCGCGGCGGCGAGGGCCGGGCTTTCGGAGGAAATCTCGAATGCGTCCTCGGGCCGGGCGCCGGCTTGTTCGCCGGATGTGTAGAACTGGAGCGCGTCGAAGGCGACGAAGTCGTAGACCGTCGGCCGATAGGCGTCAGGCATCGAGCCCTTTTCGAGCAAGGCGTCATAGGTCGCGATCGACGTGCTCTTGAGTTCCTTCTCGGCGGCGAGCGCCTTGGTGAATTGTTTGTCGATCTCGCTGAAGAGGCGCTTCAAATCCCAGGTCGTGAAATCTTCGCCCGCCGGAGCGCTCGTCGCCGTCCGTTGCATGAAGCGCCAACTGTTCTGCTGGAAGTAATGCCAGTACCAGTGCGCGAGCACCGCGTCCATGACCGGGACCATTTCCGGCGGCGCCTTGGCGATCTCGGCCTTCATGCGCGTAATGCGTTCTTCCGGCTTGTTCCCCTGGATGTTCCCTTCGAGGGCGATCTTCTTGCTGATGGCCCGGATCGCCTCCGGGTACGCCTTGTCCTTCAAGGCGGCGGCGATGATCGGTTCGAGTTCCTGGATGGCGGTTTTCGGGAGCCCCTTGTTCACGGCTTCATCCACCTTCTTCCACTGGGCGGCCCGGTCGACGGGGACGGTCGGCGCGGCAAGCAGCACGACCACGCCGATAGCAGCGAACAAGGCCACGGAACCGATCACGATGCGAGGTGAGGGACGGGTCATGACGGACCTCGACGAAGGGATACGGGGAGCGGACACCGCAAAACCGGCGGTGCAAGGTTCATCCTATGAGACGCACTTGGGGGCCACAGTCTTGTAACGGGGGCGTAACCAGGCATGGGACCGATGGGACCGGGGGGACCTATTTGGTTCGGCTGGCGAAAACTGCGAGGAAAGCCGATACATCCGATACACGCGCTCCAAACGTGCCGAAAGGCCCCTCAGGTGTGGAACCTGCGGAGTTTGGCCACGGGCGGGCAAGACACGGGGAATCGAAAAATGAAGAAGCTATTGCTGACCGCGAGCGTTGCGGCGTCGCTGGTGTTCTCGGCCCTTGGCTGCGGCTCGTCCTGCTGCTCGCGTTCGTCCACGTCGAACGCCTGCCCGACGCCGGGTTGTCCGCCAACTACAACAGTCACACCCGTGACGCCGGCCACGCCGCCGCCCACCAGCGGCAAGCCGTTGACCCAATCGCAAATGGGCGGCGGCATGGGTTCGCCGTCGACCGGCATGATGACGCAAACCAGCGGCACGGAGATGTCGGGGATCGTGGCACCGAAGTAGATTCAAAAGTGTCACGCAAAGGCGCAAAGCCGCAAAGAAAGACAGTAGATATTTAATCCTCTTGTCTTTCTTTGCGGCTTTGCGCCTTTGCGTGACACTCCTAGAATTGCCGAGTGTTCAACCACACCTGGGAGCATCCACATGAAGTTTCTGTCTGCCTTGGCCGCAACCACGTTTCTCGCCGCTTTTGCCTGCGCTGGCGAAGTCGAAATGGCTGGCATGAAGGCGAAGACGCCAGATGGCTGGAAGGAAGAGGCGCCGTCGTCCAATATGCGGCTCACGCAGTTCAAGCTGCCGAAGGCCGAAGGCGATTCGGAAGACGCCGAACTGATCATCTTCTACTTCAAGGGCGGCTCCGGAAGCGCGGAGGACAACCTCAAGCGGCAGCTCGCCAAGTTCAAGCCGGCCGAGGGCAAGGAGAAGCTCGACGTCAAGCTCGAGAAGATCATGGTCGGCAAGATGGAAGTCCCGTACCAGGACATTACCGGCAACTACCAGTTCAAGGCCCGCCCCTTTGATCCGGCCGCCAAGGTGACGGAGAAGACGAACTACCGGCAGCTCTATGTGCCGATCACCACCGAGCAGGGCGACTATTACCCGACGCTCGTTGGCCCGGCCAAGACGGTCGAGAAGCACAAGAAGGACTTTGAGAGCTTTTTGAAGAGCTTTAAGTAATGTTGGCACGCTACGCCGCAAGCGGCGGGGCGGCGCGGCGGCGGGGCGGCGAGATTCTTGCGCGCCCCTGTCCGTTCGAATTGTCGGACATAGCCTATACGTCTTCGACACTCCGACCCTTTAGCCGGCGACAACGACCATGGCCGTACCGAAAAGGCGAACGTCTCATTCCAAACAGGGGATGCGGCGCTCGCACCACGCTGTGACACCGATCCAGGTTCAGTACTGCAAGCAGTGCAACGAGCCGGTGCTGGCCCATCGCGTGTGCCCGAATTGCGGCTTCTTTCAGGGCCGCACCGTGGTGACCGAAGAGACCAAAGAGAAGAAGTAAGCCATGCGCATCGCCCTCGACGCGATGGGCGGCGATCATGCCCCGGGACCGGTCGTTGCGGGGGCTCTTCAAGCCGCTGCCGCCGACCCGGATGTCACCGTCGTCCTCGTTGGCGACAAGTCCAAGATCGAGCCGCTAGTGCCGGCTGGCACCGAGCGTGTCGAGTTCTTCCACGCCGTCGATACGGTCGGAATGCACGAGGCCCCGGTCGAGGCCCTCAAGGCCAAGCCGGACAACTCGATCGCGCGCTGCTGGCAGCTGATGGTCGGCAAGAAAGTCGACGCGATCGTGAGCGCCGGGAATACCGGGGCCGTGGTGGCCGGCGGCCTGTTGTCGCGGCGCTTTCTCAAGGGCGTACGGCGACCCGGCATCAGTGCCATCATGCCGACGGCCAAGGGGCCGTGCTGTATCGTCGACGTCGGCGCTAATGTCCATCCGCGGGCCTCGCACCTGTACCAGTACGGCGTGATGGGAGCCATTTTCGCGAAGCACATCCTGGGCAAGGAGAACCCGTCCGTTGGCCTGATGAACGTGGGTGAGGAAGAGGGCAAGGGCCACGACCTCGCAGTCGAGGCGTATGCCTTGCTCAAGGCCGGGCTCAAGGATCGGTTCATCGGCAACGTCGAGGGCCGCGACATTCACCGTGGTGCGGTCGATGTCGTAGTCACCGATGGCTTCGTCGGCAACGTGATCCTCAAGATGTCTGAGGGCGTGTTCGAATTCCTGATGAAGACGGTGGCCAAGGAGATCGTCGGCCCGCTGCCGAACGACGCGCCGATCGCGATGAAAGCTCTCCAGGCGATTATCGCCCGTTACGACTACAGCACGTTCGGAGGGGCACCGCTCTTAGGCGTGGATGGCATCTGCATCATTTGCCACGGCAGCTCGAAGGAAGTGGCGATTCGCAATGCGATCGGCGTTGCGGCCAAGAACGCGCGAGTGAAGTTGAACGAGAAGATTGTCGAAGAATTGGCGGCGTTGCCGCAGATCTCGGGTGAATGAACCGCCGCTTGCGCTACGCCGCAAGCGGCGTCCAACTATGAAAATCGCATTCCTCTTCCCCGGTCAAGGTGCCCAATACGTCGGCATGGGCGCGGCCCTCGCGGAATCGCTCCCCGCGGCGAAGGCGCTCTTCGACCAAGCTTCCGCCGCACTCGGTTACGATCTGCTCGATGTCTGCACCAACGGCCCTGCCGAACGGCTCAACACGACCGACGTGAGCCAGCCGGCCATCTTCGTCGCCAGCCTCGCGGCGCTCGAATCGCTGAAGCAATCCGAGCCGGATGCCGCGAACGAAGTGATTGCCACCGCGGGCTTGAGTTTGGGGGAATACACGGCGCTCGTCTTCGCCGGCGCGATGACCTTTGCCGACGGGCTGGCCGTCGTTCGTGAACGCGGCAAAACGATGCAAGCCGCGGCCGAGGCGACGGCGAGCGCGATGGTCAGCGCCCTGCTGCTCGATCTGGACAAGGTGAACGAAGTCGTCGACGAAGCGAAGGCCGATGGGCGCATCTGGATCGCAAACTACTTGTGTCCCGGCAACACGGTCCTCTCTGGCGAAGTCGCGGCGATCGACGCGGCCGAGCGCATCATGGAAGCGAAGGGCGGGAAGCCGCATCGCCTCGCCGTCGCCGGAGCTTTTCACACCGAACTGATGAAGCCGGCCGACGAAAAACTCGCTGCCGCCCTGGCGGGCGTGACAATTCAACCAGGTCGCGTGCCGGTCTGGTCGAATGTCGATGCGAAGCCGCACACCGACCCGGCCGAGGTTCGTGATCTGCTGGTGCAGCAGGTCTTGAACCCCGTCCGCTGGGAAGAAACGGTCCGCGGCCTGCTCGCTGCGGGCGTGGAACGGTTCTACGAGATCGGGCCGGGCAAGGTGCTGGCGGGCTTATTGAAGCGGATAAATCGCAAGATGGAGTGCCGGAACGTGCCGGCCTAGGCGGGCTGGCCTTTCCTTTGGCCGCGTCCCGGATACATTGCGGGCTAGGCCGGAAAATCTTAGCCTGCTCCGACTTCGAGTAGGGGCGGGCACCTACCCCCGCCATTTGGAGGGTCCTCGCGTGTCCGTCGAGCAAAAAGTAATCGAGATCGTCTGTGAACACCTGGCCGTCAATAAGGAACAGGTGACGCGAAATACGAATTTCATTGAAGACATCGGTGCCGACTCGCTGGATATCGTCGAGTTGATCATGGAGTTGGAAGAAGAGTTCGACATCCAGATCCCCGATGACCAGGCCGAGAAGATCAAGACCGTCGGCGAAGCCATCGACTACATCGAGCGCGAATCCAAGAAGAAGTCATGAGTCGACGCGTCGTCGTCACCGGCTTGGGCACCGTCAACCCGCTGGCTCACAACGTCTCCGGCTACTGGACCGGCCTGCTTGCGGGCCGCAGTGGCGTCGGCCCCATCACGCTCTTCGACACCTCGGCCTTCAAGTGCCACTTCGCCGGCGAAGTCCACGAGTGGGCCACGGAAGGCAAGATCGAGCCGAAGCAGGCCAAGCACCTCGACCGTTATTCGCAGTTCGCGCTCGTCGCCGCCAAGCAAGCGATCACCGACAGCGGCATCGACTTCACCAAGGAAGACGCGTTTCGGTGCGGCTCCATGGTCGGCAGCGGGATCGGCGGCCTGTTCACCTGGGAAGAGCAGCACGCGACCTATTTGCAGCGCGGTCCATCGCGGATCAGCCCGTTCACGATTCCAAAGATGATCGGCAACGCGGGCACGGGTACGATCTCGATCGAATACGGCCTGATGGGCCCGAACACGGCCGTGGCGACGGCCTGCTCGACCGCCGGCCACGCGATCGGCGACGCGTTCCACCAGATCAAGTGGGACCACGCCGATGTGATGGTGAGCGGCGGCGCCGAGGCCGCGATCACGCCAATGGGCCTGGGAGGCTTCGTGGCCTGCCGGGCCCTATCGCTGCGTAACGATGCGCCGGAAAAAGCGAGCCGGCCGTTCGACAAGGGCCGCGACGGCTTCGTTCTCGGCGAAGGCGCCGGCGTTCTGATCCTCGAAGAGTTGGAACACGCGAAAAAGCGCGGCGCGACCATCTACTGCGAAGTCGTCGGCAGCGGCAACACGGCGGACGCGAACCACATCACCGCCCCGCATCCGGAAGGAGCCGGCGCTTCGCGGGCCATGATCGACGCCGTCCGCGAAGCCGGCTGGAATCTCAACGACGTCGACTACGTCAACGCGCATGGCACCAGCACCGAGCTGGGTGACAAAGCCGAGACGCTGGCGATGAAGAAGGTCTTCGGCGCTCACGCTTACAAGCTGGCTGTATCGAGCACCAAGAGCATGGTCGGCCACTTGCTCGGTGCTTCGGGCGGCGTCGAAGCGATCGCCTGTGCCCTGATGATCAAGAACGGCATCCTGCACCCGACGATCAATTACGAAACGCCGGACCCGGATTGCGATCTCGATTACATCCCCAACAAGCCGCGTGAGAAGCGCGTCCGGCGCGTGCTCTCGAACAGCTTCGGCTTCGGCGGGCACAACGCGTCGCTGGCGTTCGCGGCGGTTTGAGCTTCACGTCCCGCCCAGCAACCTCTCCATTTCCTTCACCGCCGATGCCACGTCGCGGGCTTGAAACGTGCCCACCACCTTGCCTTCGCGGTCGATCAGGACGGTCGTCGGATACCCGACGATCCCGTATTGCACCCCACCGCGGCGCAGTTCGCCGCCGTCGACTTCAACCTGTTTGCCGGAACATAGGACAATTGGGAACGGGAGGTCGCGACCCTTCCAAAGCTGCTTTCGGATGTCGATGAGCTTCTCGTCCAGTTTCACGGCCGTGTCGACCTCGCCGTCGATGTCCAGATGGACGCCAATGATTGCCAGCCCCTTATCCTTGAACTTGTCGTGAAGTTCGAAGAGGACTGGCATCGAATGGATGCAGGGCCCGCACCAGTAGCCCCAGAACTCGAGCAAAACCACTTTCCCTTTCAAGTCGGCGAGCGCGACCTTCTCGCCTTTCCAGCCAGCAACGTCTTTCAGTTCCGGGGCCGGTTTGCCCTTGAGCGTCGCCAGGGCCAGCGCCGGCGGTTTGATCGGGGCCAGTTCCAGTTCCGACCGCCCGGCCGAGACGGTGAACGGGAACCTCTTGGTTGCCAGGTTCTCTCCGTACACACGGAGTGTGTAATCGCCGGTCGGCAACGGGATGTCGAACTTGCCGCCGCCGGTCATGTAACTGGCGACCGGGTTCTGCCCGAGGTAAACGGTCGCATTCGTCATGCCGACCGGGAGCCCGGCGTTCTTCAACTCGTCGTTCTCGATCTTCCCCATCACCCGTACGGCCGACTCAAGGTTCACCGTCAGGGCCGCGGTCTGCAGAGCGAAGGGCGACGTGCGGACGAAGCCGATTAGCGACCGGTCAGTCGTGCAGGCCCGGATCCCCTGGCCAACGTCCTCGTACGGCACCTTGACCGTCCCGTCCGCGCCGGTCGCGTGCGTCGGGCTGAGTTTCCATTCCGGACGCGCGCCGTCCTTCCGGGGGAACCGGTCGTCCCAGTGCATCATGTAATAGGTCGTGGCATTCCGGACCGGTTGTCCGTCTGGCCCCAGGACCGTGACCGTCACCTCCTTCGGCAACTCCTTGAAGCCGGCCTTGGTGCGGCCGAGAGTGAGGACGGCAATCCGCTTGCCGGGTTTGAACTCCGTTGGCCTCTTGGAGGTGTCATCGAGTGGAAAGCAGATCGTGAGCCGGTCTCCGTCCAGCTTGTAGATGCTCTTGAGCGTGCATGCGGGAAGCTTGACCGGCTCGCCTAACTCGGCATAGTCCAGTTCATTTACCTTCAGGTCGACAGACTTGGGGTTGGTCGTCGGATCGAGGACAAATGTGCCGCTCAAGCCCTTCGGGTGAAAGAAGAACTTCTCGACGTGGAACTTGTCGCCGTCGATCTTGAACCTCGAAAACCAGACGCGGCCGAGCGGCCGGTCCATGTCGGCCTCGGCGGCGTCGGCGAGCCAGGTGCCGGCGACCTTCGCGAGGTCCGTCGGCGGATCGGCGGCGGGAAGGAATGTGCCGGCGAGAAGCACGAGCACGGCGGACATATTGAACGGTTTGATCGACATGGGCTGTGCCTTAAGAAGAGATGTTGAATGATTGGAACCGATCTCATTGAGCCGGTCAAGCGTTGATCGCCTTTCGCAATCGCGCGCCCAAGTCCTCGATCCGCCGATGGCATTCAACTCGCGCGACCGCGTATCCCTTCGGATCCGGTTTGCCCGCCTTCAAATAGTTCAACACGATCGCTTCGGCTTCCGCCAGTTCCGGACACGCATCGGCGACGATTGATGCGAGTTCCGTGGGAATGGTGGTCACTCCATTGCGGTCGCCGTGCAGCAACTCGCCGGGGTTGATGGTGATCCCGCCGACGCGCACCGGCACGTCGAGTTGCACGATCTGGCAATACCCGTGCGAACAGATGGCGCCGTTTGTGAAGCAGGGGAAGCCGATCGCTTCGACCTGATCGAGGTCGCGGCCGGTGCCGCTCGTGATCAGGCCGGCGGCGCCGAACGCCTGGTAGGTGGTACACATCACTTCGCCAAACGTTGCCGCGACACATGGGTCGTCGAGGTCCTGAAAGACGACGACCGCGGGGCCGGGTGATGCGGCGAGCAATTCGACTTGCTTGGCGAGGCCCGCGTAGACGTCGCCGGATCGCGGCGGCGAGCCGGCACGAAAGGTTGCCGTCGACGCGTAGCCGACCATCGGGGGCATCTTGGGGAAACACGCCCGAATGCGTGAATCCATGTATCCGGCCGTTCGCGGCCGGACCGCGAGGAGTTCCAGGACGTTGCAGGTCGTCGGCGTGTCGAACTGGCGGAGGCGATTGAGGACAGCCGCGTCCGCGATGGGAAAGGTGTTCATGGAGCTATCCTAATCCCAGAAGCGATTCGTCCATCCTATATCGCGGTGATTCACGACATGGGTAAGGCACGCGGCATCGAAGCGAAGCTGGCCCGATTACGTTTGCTCCGCGACGAGCCGGCGGGTCCAGTGCTTGTGGCCGAGTTGCGCAAGGCACTGGGCGACAACTTCAACTTGATGGTCGCGGCGGCCGCCGAGATGGTCGGCGAACGCATGGTGACCGAACTGGCGCCCGACCTGGCGGCAGCATTTCACCGCTTCATGATCGAGCCCGCCGAATCGGACAAGCTCTGCCGGGCGAAGAACGCGATTGTCGAGGCGCTCAATCGGATCGAGTACGACGAGGAGGAGATTTTTCGTATCGCGATGCGTTACGAGCAGCCGGAACCGCGGTGGGGCGGCTCGGACGACATGGCCGCGCCGTTGCGTGGCTCCGTGGCATATGCCCTGGTGCGGATCAATCCGCGTGATCTTCCGTTCCTGCTCGTTGACTTGTTTTGTGATTCAGAGAAGGTGGCCCGATCAGCAGCGGCCCGAGCCTTGGGCGGCTGTGGAACGACTGCAGCAGTCCCGCTGTTGCGGCTCAAAGCGAAAATGGGCGACGAGGAATCGGAAGTCACCATCGATTGTCTCAGCGCGCTAATGAGCGCCGCTCCCCAGGAATCAGCGTCATTCGTGGGACAATTTCTCAATTCGTCTGACGGCGAGGTCGCGGAAGGCGCAGCGCTCGTGCTCGCGGAATCGCGGCGGCCCGAAGCACTCGAGTTGCTCAAGAAGCGATGGCAAGGACTGCGGTCCGAATCGCTTCAGAATGTGCTACTCCTTGCGATCGCGATCACGCGGCTGCCGGCAGCGCTGGAGTTTTTGCTGGAGATCGTGGCCGACGAGCGTGAGCCAATCGCGGCCGAGGCGTTGACGGCGCTGGCGATTCATCGGCACAACGATGCCGTCCGTGAACGCATTGAAGGTGTTGTTGCGCACAGGAAGAACGACAAGTTGCGCGAGCGGTTCGAGAAGGAGTTTCGGAAGCGTGACTCAGGGTAAGCGACGAATCCAATACGCCGGCCGACGGCGGTTATGTGCGACCGCGATTACGAGTACGCTCGATGATTTCTCAAGATAAACAAGGTGAAAAGGGAATCGGTGCATGCGGCAGAATCGGGTTCCATGAATGTGCGGCGATCAGAGTTTTGGAGTCGCTACGATTCGGGCAATCGTGGAGTCCAACTCGGACATGAACTCCACCGCCAGCAGACCGCTGGCGAGACGATAGAACTTGCGTGCCTCGCGGGCGTCGTAAATTGCGCGCGGATGGAGGTCAACGGGCGTTGTCATCGTCGTTCAGGATTTGTGCGCGTGCTTCCGCCCAGGGTACGCCGACAACATTGCTTGATCGGATTTCCTCAATGCGCAATTGTATTTCGTCCGCCCATGCGTCTTGGGCATCGGCATCTGTGTCAGCATCGAAACTCTCCAACAGCCTGGCAGCCAAGTCGCCGCGTTCAGCCGAAGGCCACTTCAAAACCTCTTCGAGAACCGCAGTGCTTCGTTCAGACATTTCGGCACCCCCCCCATGGTAAATCGTAACTTGATTCGATTTGTCGAGCAATAGACCTCGCAACGACGGAGCCGTTACCCCCCAAAGTAAGCCCGGTCCCGCTCTTCGTAGCCAGTGTAGCCGAGCAAGTCGTACAACTCAGCACGCGTCAACATGCGCGATACGCTGTCGCGCTGGTGGCCAGCGTTCTTGAGCGCCAGCAGCGTCTCCGTCGCAGCCTTCATCGCGGATCGGAATGCTGTCAGCGGATAGAGCACCATCGGGTAGCCCATCGCGCCGAGTTCGGCGACGCTCAGCAGCGGACCTTTGCCGAACTCGGTCATGTTGGCGAGCAGGGGGGCTTTCACGTCGCGTGCGAAGCGGGCGAACTCGTCGGCTGATTCCATGGCCTCCGGGAAAATCGCGTCGGCGCCGGCTTCGAGGTAGAGCTTAGCGCGATGGACTGCATCGTCGAAGTTGGTGACGCCGCGCGCGTCGGTGCGCGCGATGATGACGAAGTTCGGGTCACGCTTGGCACCGACGGCGGCGCGAATCTTCGCGGCCATCACTTGCGGTTCGACGAGCGACTTGCCCGACAGATGGCCGCAGCGCTTCGGAAAGAATTGGTCTTCCAGATGAATGCCCGCGGTGCCTGCCGATTCGAAGAGTTGAACGGTCCGCTCGACGTTCATCGCTTCGCCGAAGCCGGTGTCAGCGTCGCAGAGCAGCGGCAGGCTCGTTGCTGCCGCCAGTCGACGCGCTTCGTCGGTGAACTCGGTGAGGGTGAGCAACCCGATGTCGGGAACGCCGGACGCGGCCGACAGAGCTCCGCCCGAGAGATAGACGGCCTCAAAGCCGAGCCGCTCGATCAAGCGAGCCGTCAACGCATTGAAGGCGCCGGGAATGGCAAGCGTGCCGGTTCGCCAGGCATCGCGGAGGCGTTTTCCTGGCGACGCGAGCAGTTTTTTCTCGGACATACGGCCTTTCGCAAGTCTTTGGCGCTTAAGCAACAGCGGCGGCGCGCCGGAGCGGTTGACGTTTCTCTCGCGAAAAATTCGCGCGAACAACTTGCCGGGTCCCGTTGTCCCCAGTAGCATTCGAGGAAGGCATAGTACTGGGTTGTGGTCCGGGTTGACGCCGGTTTGCGTTGCGCGTATTATCCAAAAGACCACGGGCGGCCCCAACAGAAAAACACATGACCATTCGCCGAATTATTCCCCCAGGCAGATAGCTCTTCTCGACGCAGCCTCGTCGCGAGGAGCCAACCGAATCGGTTGGCTTTTTTGTTTGGTGTGGGGATGGTTCGGCGGACGATGGGATCGGTTGGAAGTCGCGCGTATAGCTCAGTTGGCTAGAGCGCAGCTCTGATAAAGCTGAGGTCCTTGGTTCGAATCCAAGTACGCGCACTGGCGATCTTTGAATCAACGAAAGTTCCCACACGGGGATGTAGCTCAGCTGGGAGAGCACGTGGTTTGCAACCACGGGGTCAGGGGTTCGATCCCCCTCATCTCCATCCGTCGGGACGCGGCCCCCAAGGTTGGTGATCTTTGGTGCTGAGCGACGGGCTCGTGAAGAAATATTCTTCGGGCTCGTTGACGGACGAAGTGGTGGGGCCTATGATACACTTTCCGCTAATATCTAACCGTAGTCTACCAAAAGACTTACGGCGAGATGGCGGCGATAGTGCGCGAGCCTGAAACGGTTCGTCGGCCGGCAGGCTGGAAACGGTGTGCTGGTCGTTCTTTGACAATTCGGGAAGGGTAAGAAGTTGCATCCAAGACGACTGGATGTGAGGTGTTATGCCGCTTGCGGCGTAGCGCGCAACATCTAGTTTCTTTGACTCATAACACGAGCCTTAGAAGATAGAGAAAAGGCGATCGTAACTGAACCCAGGAGTAATGCACCTGGGGCTAGTTGGATCACTTGGAACTCTTTTGGGAAGTGGAGACACCGACCGAGGGCGGGAAAAGTGTGGCCAAGCTAGTAAGGGCGTGTGGGGGATGCCTTGGCACTTGAAGGCGTAAGGGCGTGGAAGACTGCGAAAAGCTCGGGGAAGCTGTCAAACGAGTATTGATCCCGAGATTCCCGTGCCAACCCGGGGAACTGAAACATCTCAGTACCCGGTGGAAAAGAAAGAAAAATCGACTCCGTCAGTAGCGGCGAGCGAACGCGGATCAGCCCAAACCAGAGGGACATGTCTCTCTGGGGTTGTAGGACCTCATTTAGGACTCCGATCCCTAGTTGAACAGTCTGGAAAGGCTGGCCATAGCGGGTGACAGCCCCGTAAACGACAAGGTGAAGAGCTGAGAGGTATCCTGAGTAGGACCGCGCACGTGAAACGCGGTCTGAAGCTGCGGGGACCATCCCGTAAGGCTAAGTACTCTCAAGTGACCGATAGCGAACCAGTAGCGCGAGCGAAAGGTGGGAAGAACCCCGACAAGGGGAGGATAGTGAACCTGAAACCACATGCCTACAAGCGGTGAGAGGGCTACGTCCCGCAAGGGAAATGCCTGATCGCGTGCCTTTTGCATAATGATCCGACGACTTACCGTAATCGGCAAGGCTAAGCCTTTATGGGGCGGAGCCGTAGGGAAACCGAGTCTGAATAGGGCGCCAAGTCGAGTGCGGTAGACGCGAAACCACGTGAACTACGCATGGCCAGGATGAAGGAGAGGTAACACTCTCTGGAAGACCGAACTCACTAGTGTTGAAAAACTAGGGGATGAGCTGTGTGGAGGATTGAAAGTATCATCAAACGTGGAGATAGCTCGTTCTCTCCGAAATAACTTTAGGGTTAGCGTTCGAATAGTTGGCACTGGGGGTAGAGCTACTGAAATCGAACGGGGGCCTACCCGGCTACCCGTCGATACCAAACTCCGAATACCAGTGTACCAAGTTCGGGCAGCTAGACTGCGAGGGATAAGCTTCGTAGTCGAGAGGGGAACAACCCAGATCACCCGCTAAGGTCCCAGAATCGTGCTCAGTGCGAAAGGAAGTTGGAATCCTATGACAGCCAGGATGTTGGCTTAGAAGCAGCCACCATTTAAAAAGTGCGTAATAGCTTACTGGTCGAGGGTTCCTGCGCCGATAATGAACGGGACTAAGCACGATACCGAAGCGGTGGGTACAGCAATGTACGGTAGGAGAGCGTAGCCAGCGGGCAGAAGCGATACGGATGACGGGTCGTGGACTGCTGGTTAGTGACTATGTCGGAACGAGTAACGATAAAACGGGTGAGAATCCCGTTCGCCGAAAGCCTAAGGTTTCCTGGGGAAGGTAAATCCGCCCAGGGTTAGTCGGTCCCTAAGTCCAGGCCGAAAGGCGTAGACGATGGACAGCAGGTTAATATTCCTGCACCGCTCACGGCGGTCGATGGCAGCAGGACGTTGAATGGATGGGGTACCCCCTGCTAGACATGGGGGAACCGCAAGGTCGAGGACGTTTACGATTCCGAAGTCCTCAGAAGTTCAGCCAAGAAAAGCCGCTGCCGGACAAAGTGAGTGCCCGTACTAAAACTGACACAGGTAGGCGAGATGAATATTCTAAGGCGCTCGAGAGAATGCTCGTGAAGGAACTCTGCAACATAACTCCGTAACTTCGGGAAAAGGAGTGCCCCTGAGGGTGTTAAAGCTCATGGGGGTCGCAGTTAAAAGGGTCTAGCGACTGTTTATCAAAAACACAGGACTCTGCGAATTCGTAAGAAGATGTATAGAGTCTGACGCCTGCCCGGTGTCGGTAAGTTAAGGAAGAGGGTTAGCCGCAAGGTGAAGCCCGCAACCGAAGCTCCGATAAACGGCGGCCGTAACTATGACGGTCCTAAGGTTAACCTCAAGCTAGCCTTAGTAAAACTTGGCTATATGCTGGAAACTCTGAGTATCTCACGCTACTCGCCGCAAGGCAGTGACAATGTGTGAGTGCAGACAATCAGCAGGAAACCAGGGAACAGTTGCCTAGCAAGTCGATTTGAGTTCTAACACTTCGTGTTGATGGCGTTGAGCAATCGGCGTTATCAAGCTTCTATTGACAAACTAGTCAACCATTCTTGGGATCCTCAGAGACTGTACGCCAAGCAGTCAGCGATAGGACATATAGGTCCAATAGGGCCTATATGTCACATTGCTGATTGATGAGACAGTCCGAGCTGCATGGCGACATGCAGAGGCCATCAGAAATGCATGGCCCCGCGATGCGAATCGCGAGTAACAACAACTGAGCGAAGTTCCTTGTCGGGTAAGTTCCGACCTGCATGAATGGCGTAACGACTGGACCACTGTCTCCACGAGCTACTCGGTGAAACTGTAGTCGTCGTGAAGATGCGACGTACCCGCAATTAGACGGAAAGACCCCGTGAACCTTAACTGTAGGATAGTATTGGGTTTAGGCCCGACATGCGTAGCGTAGCTGGGACACATTGAAGGGGGGCTCTCGGGCCCTCCGGAGTGGACGATGAAACACCAGCCTTGTCGTGCTTGAATTCTAACTCGTGTCACAACCACGTGGACAGTGCTATCTGGGCAGTTTGATTGGGGCGATCTCCTCCTAAAAGGTAACGGAGGAGCGCAAAGGTACCCTCAGCCCGGTTGGCAATCGGGCAGCGAGCGTAAACGTATAAGGGTGCTTGACTGCGAGACCGATAGGTCGAGCAGGGACGAAAGTCGGCGTTAGTGATCCGGTGGTCCCGAATGGAAGGGCCATCGCTCAACAGATAAAAGGTACTCCGGGGATAACAGGCTTATGACTCCTGAGCGTTCATAGCGGCGGAGTCGTTTGGCACCTCGATGTCGGCTCATCGCATCCTGGGGCTGGAGAAGGTCCCAAGGGTTTGGCTGTTCGCCAATGAAAGCGGTACGTGAGCTGGGTTCAGACCGTCGTGAGACAGGTCGGTCCCTATCTGTTGCGGGCGCAGGATACTTGAGAAGCTTCCTCCCTAGTACGAGAGGATTGGGAGGGACGCACCGCTGGTGTTCCAGTTGTGACGCTAGTCGCACCGCTGGGTAGCTACGTGCGGAATGGATAAACGCTGAAGGCATATAAGCGTGAAACTTCCTTCAAGATTAGGTATCCTTGCTTTGCTGAAGCCTCCCGGTAGAC
Source organism: Gemmataceae bacterium (assembly GCA_036266155.1). Classification (GTDB taxonomy): domain Bacteria; phylum Planctomycetota; class Planctomycetia; order Gemmatales; family Gemmataceae; genus SIAJ01. The sequence continues at coordinate 21,001 of DATANR010000209.1, forward strand.
CACCGGGTATATAGGTCGGGTGTGTAAGGCCAGTAATGGTCTCAGCTAACCGATACTAACAGGCGACCGCTTGACCACACTTTTCTCTTTCTCGCTCGGGTCCCCCAAGGACCACGTTGTGAGAGTTGCAACTTCTTACCCCCACCGAATTGTTCCATCGCTTTATGCGTATCCCGGTGACCATACCCAAGTGGCTACACCCGTTCCCATTCCGAACACGGCCGTTAAGCACTTGGGGCCGATGATAGTGCTTTCAGCGCGAAAGTAGGTCATTGCCGGGTCTTTTAACCCCTTCCGTCGCAAGACGGGAGGGGTTTTTTTTTTGCCGGATGTGACGACTATTCTCTTGAGCAAGAACAGACTTTGTAGCTGAATTCGTGAGAATTCAGTTCGGCTCAGCGGAGAACCTGAATTCTCACGAATCCAGCTACTTCTACTGTATGTCGTCTTGACGGCGCAGAAGTCCGTCGGCCACAATCGCTTCCATCGATGTTTTCTCCAGGGAAGGAGCGGCCATGGATGGGCGTTTCGATCCTCGTCTGCGGGA
>DATANR010000210.1:0-22871 GCA_036266155.1 Gemmataceae bacterium
AGTTTGATCAACTGCTTTACTCGACTTCATGTGGGCAAGTTTCCATCGAGTAAGAAGGAAATTGCGGTCTTTGCTGCATTGACTGGCGGCTTTGGCGAAGTGAAAAAAAGAGTGATGGTGAGCCGAGTGCTGGATAACCAGATCCAATACCTTCAAGATTTTCCGGTCCATTTCCTTGACCGAGTTGATGAAGCGCGACTGGTGGTCCGCGTACGCGGTCTGGTGTTTTCGGAGCCTGGCCAATACGCAGTTGAATTGTTGGCCGACGGCGAGTGGATTGCGCAAACAGTCTTGACTGTCATTCAGTAGAGGATTGACGATGCTTGAAACAGATTCCTTGAACGTTCAACTCATTGAGGTTGAGGGAGCGACGAATCCAAATCCGGAACCTTTGTCAGCGGAAGCGCTTCGACGGCTGGAAGTACTTCGGGAACTCTATCGATTGCCTCACGGCACAAATCATGAGGACGTCACTCGGCAATCGCCTCAATTGGATCCGGGTCCCAAGTGACTCACTTCACAGCCCTCCGCACGATCTCGTTCGCCACCTCATACCCCGCTGGCGACAGGTGCAGTCTGTCTTTGACGTACAACTCCTCGCGTGGTTGACCGTCGCGGCCGAGCAGGGCGGGCACGACATCGACGTAGATCAAGCGATCGTCTTTTGCACCAAGTTCCTTGATGAGCGCGTTCGCCTTCGATTGTGTCTCGTACTTTGCCCACCGAGCGGGGCTTGGCTTGATGGCGATGAAATAGATGCGTGTTTTCGGTAGCGCGTTGTGCACCTTTTCGACAAAGGCCCGATAGTCCGTGAGGACCTGTTCGGGTGATCGGCCCGAATTGATGTCGTTGTCACCTGCGTAAAAGACAATGGCCCGAGGTTCGTGACGGAGGATGACGCGATCGGCGAAAATGGTCACGTCGCGAATCTCCGAGCCGCCGAAACCGCTGTTGGTCGCGGACCAGTCTGGAAATGCCTTGGCAATATCCCAGAGCCGGATCGTCGAACTGCCGGCGAACACAATCCCGCCCTTCGCGGGCGGATGGTCCGCTTGCCGCTTTTCGACGGCGGCGATCTCTTTCTCCCATTTCGCGGCGCGGTCGGCCTCTTTGTCCTGCCCCAGGGCAGCCGTGAGGGGAACACCCAGAATGAGAAGAGTGATCAGGAAACGCATCGGATTCTCCAGCATTTGAGTGCAGCGTATCGTCAAGCGGCGGTCGATACAATGCCCGACTGGACGGGAAAAATGAACGACGACGTCACTCGACAACTGCGAACGCGACTTTCCGGCTTGGCGGCGGCCGGCATCGACTGGCTGCCGCGAGCCGAGATACCCACGTTCGTGTCAAGCGAGTCGTCGGTGGCGGACGAGCCATCAACCGGCGTCGAGGTCGGCGACCGCCGCGTCATCGAATTGAAGTTGCTGACCGATCGCGTCCGCGCGTGCGATCGCTGTCCGGAACTGGTGGCGACACGCACGCAAACGGTGTTCGGCGTCGGTCCACTTGGGGCCGAATTGCTTTTTCTCGGTGAAGCGCCTGGTGCCGACGAGGACCGGCAGGGCGAGCCGTTTGTCGGCGCTGCGGGACAAATGCTCAATCGCATCATTACTGGATGCGGATTGAAGCGCGAAGAGATTTTTATCTGCAACATTCTCCGGTGCCGGCCGCCCGGCAATCGCCAGCCGAAGCCAGACGAAGCGGCGAATTGCCGCGAATACCTCGACGGGACCATTGATCTGGTTCAGCCGAAGGTGATCTGCTGCTGGGGCGCCGTGGCCGCCCAGAATCTGCTCGGCACCACGACCGGCATCACCCGATTGCGAGGCCGCTTTTATGAGTATCGCGGCATCCCGGTCCTCTGCACATTTCATCCGGCGGCGCTCCTGGAAGGTCGCAGCCCCGAAAAGAAAAAGGACGTGTGGGAGGACATGAAGATGTTGTTGACTCGGATCGGTCGGCCGATCCCCGGGGTCAAGAAGGGCTGAGCAGATTTCGACTCACTCGTCCGTTGCGCCTTTGGCTGACTCGCCAAGGGGCGCCAAGTCCTTGAGCTTTTTCAAAATCTCCTTCATGCCGACCGGCATCACCAGGGCAGCGGACTTGGGAAATTGATGCAACGTGTCCGCCCAGTGCGCCTGCTCTTTGGACAAGAGCAAGAGCCCGGCACAGTCCATACGCTTCAAGTCGGCTTCGTTCAGCACTTTTTCAAATGCTTCCAACCCGCTTCGGTCGCCCGTGGCACAATCGACAATGAGGGCATGGTACGGCTGCTGTTGAAAGCGCATCAACGCCTGGCCGGCGTTGAGCGAAATCAGGACACGATAGCCGCTCGCCTTGAGCTTTGCGCGGAACGCGTCCTGGAATTTTGAATTCTGCTCGACGACAAAAACGGTCTTCGGGCCGGCCGCGGCCTTTGCCTTGCCGCCGCCTTCGACCTCCGAACGCACCTGATGAATGGCATCGATGAGTTGTTGGTAAGTTTGAAAGCGGCCGTTCGGGTCAAACGCCACCATCCGGCTCAAGAGTGAAAACACGGGCGGCGGAAGGTCGGGATCGTCACGCTGCAGCTGGCCGTCAATCTCGAATCGTTGCCGTTGCATCCGGGCACGGGCATCTTTGACGGCAGTCAGCAGGGGCCGGCCAGTCACCATTTCGTGGAAAGTCGTGCCGAGAAAATAGATGTCGCTCCGGAGATCGCCTGCCTTGGCGCCCGTGGCCTTTTCAAGTCCGGCATAGTCGACAGTCCGATCGATTTCGCCGCCTTCCTCCCGCGCGCCGCCCGCCAGTTCCGCGAGCCCGAAGTCCACGAGCTTCGCCGTCTTGGTGGAGGAGATCAAGATGTTGGTCGGCTTGAGGTCGCGATGCGTCAGACCGAGTTCGAGGGCGTAGGCCAGTCCGCTGGCGGTTTCTTCAAGCAATCGCAGCGCTTCGGGGGCTTCGAGCTTCTTGCGTATCTGCAGAAAATCTCGAAGATTCCCGCCCTCGACAAACTCCATGACCAGGTAATATTGTCCCGTCGTCGGATCGCGGTTCACCGCGAGAATGCGGACAATATTCGGGTGCTGCATCGACAGCCCGACTTTGCCCTCACGCTCGAACAATTCAATCTTGCGGCTGTCCTCGGCCCAGCGTTTGCGCAGCACCTTGATCGCAACGACCTCTCCCGTCCGCGGATTGTCGCCGCGATAGACACGGCCAAAGCTCCCGGCGGCAATGCGATAGAGGATGCGGTAGCCGCCCAGGATGTAGCCGTCCTTGTCGCCTTTGAGCAACTTGCTGGCCTGGAAAGGGGTGATGTGCCCCTTCTTTTCTAGGACGCGCAGGAGAGGCTCGGCCGGCCCAGTGCGGGTGCCGACCTCCGCCCATGCATCCATCAGCTGTTCGTCAGTGACGAGATCGAGACGCCGGGCGAGCTGGGAGACCCCGGCGGCGTCAGAAGTGGCCATGCGAATCCCGGGGACAAGTGCGCTCGGCGACAGCAGTACAACCCCCTCAACTTACCCGGTCGCGGCGTGTCATTCAACGGGCTATTTCTCCGTTGCCGGTGTTAAATCCAATGAACATTCCGCGCGAATCGACTCTCAGTAACGCGCCACGTGGTGTATCTTGCGTTCGCATGGTTATTGGGGTACGATTTCACCAACATCCCAAGACTCGGCACCCGGCCGACTTGCAGTCCTCGCCCGCCTCTCCCGGGGGGACGTACATATGAAGTTCTACTTGATCGTCGCCAAGGGTAAAAAGCAGGGAATGCCCATCCCGGTGGAAATCGATCTGTTCTTGATCGGTTCGGGCGCCGTGTGTCAATTACGAGCCGTGCACGATGACATTGGTGATCAACATTGCGCGTTGGTGACCCGCGGCCGCAAGGTTTTTGTTTCCGATCTGGATAGCGGCCATCCGACCTTCGTGAACGGCGAGGTATTGACTCCGGCGGTCGAGTGGCCTCTCCACCCAGGTGATGTGCTCGAGGTCGGTCCGCTCAAGTTCATGGTCCAATACCGTGAAAAGGCCCTATCGCAACGCGACCTCGAAGAGTGGGCGCTGAGTTGTCTCGATCAGAACGTCGAGCGCAAAGCGGAACTGAGCCGTGGCGGCAGCGATGAGTTCCATTCGGAAAAATACGAGCAAGCAGCATCTGCCGCGGCCGCGATCCTCGACGGTCTGAATGCTCAGCGCGGTGAATTGAAAGGCCGGCTGCGCATCTCACGCGACGGACCGATCACCGTGGTCCGCGTCAACGACGTTTACCTTGTCGAGGACGCGGAACTGGCGCTCATCAAGCACGAACTGCACGAGCACCTGGATGTGCCGAACTTGCGCGTCTTGCTGGACATGAAGAATGTGAAACGCATGTCCAGCCCCGCGGCCGAGATGTTCGCTCAGCTTCGCGGCTGGCTCCGTCCCAAAGGCAGCCGGATGGCCATGTGCCGACTGCGGCCGGAATTCGAAGAGATGTTCCGCGTCTATCCCGTGACGCACGACATGCCCGTTTTCACGGAAAAGCCCAAGGCGATTTCGTCCAAGTGGTAGCCCGGCCCGATTTGCGGTCCGCGAGATTCTGCTCTCTGGCTGTCTCGTGTAACCTGTCCGGTCGTCATCGGCTCGCGGCCTTCCCATTGGGCGTCCAGGCCGTATACTCCCTGTTCCCAGAAAGCCGCACGGACGCGCGGCGTCATTTGACCGCGGAGTATAGTTTTGGTCACTACCGCATCGCAAATCCTTAACTTCCTTATTATCGCCCTCGGGATCCTTCTCATCCTCACCATCCTCATTCAACGAGGAAAGGGCGGAGGACTTATTGGCGCCTTCGGCGGGGCTGGCGGATCAAGTCCGTTCGGGTCGAAGGCTGGTGATACGTTTACGCGAATCACTCTGACGATGGCCGGCATCTGGGTGCTGCTCATCATGATTCACGTGAAAGTCGTGAAACCTGATCATCGGACTAAACCACCAACTGTCACGATGACCGACCAGGGCTGACGGAGGAGCGGCCCGTGCTGCTGAGCATGACCGGCTTCGGTGAAGCTCGCCTCGAGGCGGAAGGCCTGACGTTGTCGGTCGAGGTTCGCACGGTCAACAACCGCTATCTAAAAGTCTCCGTCCGCGGCTCGGAACCGTATCCGATGCTCGAGCCGGAGTTGGAGAAACTGGTTCGCAAGTACGTTCGCCGGGGCACGGTGACGATTCACGTCCGTTGTGATCGGCGTGGCCGCGACAGCGATTATGCACTCAACGCCGTGGCTTTGCGAAGCTACCTCGAGCAGGTCCGGGCGGTTTGTCAGCAGTTGGGCAGCGACATCCCGGCGGCCGCGGTTGTCGGTCAAGTGCTGTCGCTTCCCGGAGTCGCGCCGGAGCCGGGAGGATTTGCAGGGCGACCACCGGATGAAGAACTCGCCGCCGTTGAAAGCACGCTGGACAGGGCCCTCAGCCGCTTGCACGCGATGCGTGAACAGGAAGGCCGGGCGATGGCCGATGAGTTGCTCCTCCATCGGCAGTCGATCGTTGGCCATTTAACGGAGATCAAGACGCAGGTTCCGGCCGTGATCGCCAACTATCGTCAGCGCTTGCGCGACCGGGTTGGTCAGGCCCTTGCGGAACATAATGTTGTCCTGCGGCCGGAGGATTTGGTACGCGAGGTCGCGGTGTTTGCCGAACGATCGGACGTTTCCGAAGAGGTGATGCGGCTTGGCAGTCATCTGGAACAGTTCGACACTATTGTGCGCAACGAGGCCGACGGGCCGGGCAGAAAGCTCGAATTCCTCGTCCAGGAAATGGGTCGCGAAACGAACACGATCGGTTCGAAGGCGGGCGACGTCGGTGTGTCGCGGCATGTGGTGGAAATCAAGGCGACGCTCGAGAAGGTTCGCGAATTGGTCCAGAACGTGGAATGACGACAACCAAGGCCTTTCCCGCGAACTTATTGGCGCCTCGCATCGAAATGTCTCTAGGACCCCTGATCATCGTCTCCGGACCGTCGGGGAGCGGCAAGTCGACGCTGATCCGGCGTGCGTTGGCCGAGTTTGGTCCCCAGTTGCGCCATTCGATTTCGGCGACAACGCGAGCGCGCCGACCGGGCGAAGTCGATGGACGGAACTATCATTTCTGGACGCGTGAGAAATTCGAAGCCGGCATCGCGGCCGGGGCGTTCCTGGAATATGCGACCGTCTTTGGCGCTGACTACTATGGCACGCCCCGCTCGGAGGTCGAGACGTTTCGTTCTTCCGGGCAGGGAGTTATCCTGGACATCGACGTCCAGGGGGCGGATCAGATTCGACAGGCCTGCCCGGACGCGTATTCCATTTTTCTGGAGACGCCGCCGGGCGAATACGAACGACGCCTGCGTGAACGCGGGACGGATTCGGAAGAGTCGATCCGACGACGACTCGACGAGGCCAAGATCGAATTGGCCCGAGCCGACGAGTTCGACAGGCGTATCGTAAACGATGATCTCGGCCGCGCGGCCGATGAACTGTGTGCAGCGATTCGCGAACGATTTGATCGAGCAACCGAGGGAGGCTGGACGTGTTCGAAGACCTGAAAGAAGAAGGCATCGTCAACAAAGTCGGCGGGCGATTCAAGCTCTCGACGCTGATTCAAAAGCGGATGGTCGCGCTCAACACCGGCGCCAAGCCGCTCGTTGACAACCGCTCCAGCGATCGCATGCAGACAGTCCTCCAGGAGATTTTGGAAGACAAGATCTACCTCGATAGTTCCGGGGAGCTTCGTGAACGCGAACAACAATTGCCCGCGGCCGAAGGGGCTGCCGACGAATAATTGCGCGGCGTGCTGAGTGCCTGGGACAGCTTGAAGAGACGCCAAGAGCGAAAAGATGTGGCTGCGCATCGGCAGGTCTGAGCGAGGAGGAAGTCGTGGCTGAACTCACGCCGATCCCATCGACCCAGCGTCCGGCGGAATCGGGTTATCAACCCGTGGCCGGGTATGCGGTCGCCGCGATGGTCGTCGCGGGCTTGTTCGCGATCGCGACGCTCGTGCTCATTTACGTCGCGATTCGTCAGCAGCGGACGCCGCTCTCATACGAGGTCCTGGTTCTCGCTGCGGGCGGGGTCGTGTTGTCGATCATCGGCAGGTCGCAAATCAAGAGTTCCGAAGGCACGCGGACGGGCCTTCGCTTGACGGCGATCGCCTGGTGGATTTGCGTGCTCGGCGGGGCCGGCTTTGCCGCCTTCCTCGTGGCCAACGAGCAGTACCTCAAGCGTGAGTCGCGGCGCTCGGCGGACGAGTTCTTTGAGGACCTTCGCAATGGCCGGATGCACAGCGCGTTTCTTTTGCACATGATGCCGCCGGATCAACGCGGACGGGCCACTCCCGACGCGCCGGAGTTTGAGCAGATCTATTCGCTGGGCGGCTACACGGCCTTCGCCAACAACGAAGTGGTCCGCATGTTTCAGCGCAACGGAGCAGCCGTCAAGTTCGAGCATCTCGGCAGCCGCGACGTTGGCCAGGAAAACAACGGGTTCAAGATCACCCATTCCTATCGCATCAGCGCTCCCGAGGGCCAATTCGACATCGACATTAAGCTCATCGCCGTCGAAAAACGGGCCGGTGAGAAACTGCAGTGGTATTGTCCGGGGGGCGCCGCCGGAATCGGCCAGCCGAAGCCGGAGTTCTTGACGCGTTACGGCCGTTTACGCATCGAGATGGAGATGGAAGGCGACCTAGTGTGTAAGGAATGGGTCGGCTTCCTCGGCAATCATCGGCCAGGTCCGGCACATCTGATGACGTTGACGGCGGCCGAGCGCGAGCGCGGCGACCTTGCGTTGCGCCGAGCCGTGATGTTGGGAGGGTGGTTTGCCGCGAACATCGATATTCCCGTCGAGTTCTTGCCCGGCGAACGGGCGAAACGCGGCAAAACCGGCGTCGATGACCTCCTCGAGTCGGGGTTCTTCCGCAGCGATGATGACGGCAGCCCCGTTCCATCCGACAAAATCGACGCGCTCAAAAAATACTTCCGCGCCGGTCAATTGCTGCCGTCGAACCCGACGCGCGGCAACCCGATGTCCAACGATGCCGCCGAACGGCCCACATACATCCGAACGGAATCGTCAGTAACCGTCCTGGTTCCGATGGATTTGGTGATGGCCAATCCGCGTGAATTTACGCCATGTACGATCGCGGTTGAATGTACGAATCCGGAAGTGATTGCCGCGATCAATGCGGCATTCAAGGAAGGTGCAAACCAAAAGGACGATGGCTCCGTAACGTTGCGCACTCTGCCGCAACGCGACTGGCGTATCGCTTGGTTCAAGACGAAGATGGAGCCGGCCGCACCCTTGAGCAACAGCAATTCACCACGAATGGGACCTGGGGGCGGCGGTCCGCGTTGAGATGGTCGCTGCATAAGAGCGGCTTCGATAATTGGTAGCGAAAGTCGCCAAACTTCCGTTTGAGCGTGACCCTCCTCACTGAACGCGACCCGCTTTCGTCCTCTTGATCCCGCAGGGATCGCAGAGATTAGCCGGTGGTCGAGCTGCCGCTCGACCACCGGAAGGCGAGGTCAGAACGCCAACCGACTCCGTAGGAGTCGCAGAACGCTGATTTTGTAGGCGATTGGTCTGTTGGCGTTCGCCGCGTTCTGCGACTCCTACGGAGTCGGCGGCAACGGGAAATCTGCTTTCCTGCGGTCGAGCTGCCGCTCGACCGCAGGCTATTTTCTGCGATCCCTTCGGGATCAATAAAGCCCAGTCGTGTCGCGTTCGGCGAGAACTCTCTCGAGATTGAAAACGGAAGTCTGGCGACTTCCGCTACGAAAACTCGAATTCTGCTTTGAAATGCGACTGATTTAGTTAGTGCAGTCGCCGTCATCGTCCTGTCCGATCGAGCCCGTATACCCGCGTCGCGTTGCCGCCCATCACCTTCGAGACAGCCGATTTTCCTTTGGACGCCAGATACTCGTTCACGAGGCCGATGACCGTTGCGTAGGAAGCGAACGCATCGCTCACCGGCCAGTTGCTGCCATAGACGAGCCGATCTTCACCAAAGGCATTCCACAGCACATCAAGCGTAGGCCGATAGAACGCGATGTCCTTCGACGCCGTGCCGTCGCGTTTCCGTGTTCCCTCGACCAGTGCCGACATCTTGCAATAGACGTTCACGAACTTTCCGACCGCCGCGATATCACGTTGCCAGTCCTTGGGTGGTTCCTTGCCGTCGATAGCGACATTGGCCATGTGATTGACAACGATCGCAAGCTTCGGAAACTCCTTGGCGAGTTTAGCAACGTCCGGCAACATCTCGGGCGAGCCGTTGATTTCGAGCGTCAGTCCGGCATCAATGAACAATTTGAGGTGTCCGCGAATCCCGAATACGTCAAACCCCTTGGCCAAGTCTGCGCCGGCGATGCGAATGCCGCGGAAGAGCGGATTCTTCGCATAGAACTCAAGCTCCTTGGGAAACAAGTCCGCGGAGTCCGCGCGGTCATCTTGGCCAATGACTAAACGACCAACGATGCCCTTGATAAATGGCTCGTCCTTCGCGAGCGCGAGCAGCCAGTCGTTGTCCTTGGGCCACGGTGATGCTTCGACGACGACGGTTCCCGTGACACCGTGCGGCTTCACGAGCTTTTTGAATTCGCCAGGCAGGACAGGGCGGTAGAGAAGTTTGTCGTCTTTGCCCGGCCAGGGGACGCCCTCCGGCCGGGTTGGGTCATAGAAGTGCGTGTGCGTGTCGATGATCGGAGTGGGCTCCGCGGCGTCTGCGACGAGCGCAGGCGCCGCGGCGGCGACGGTCAGGAACTCGCGACGTGTCAGCGTCATTTGGCCGCCACGTCGTAACACCAGATGACCTCTTTCTCGCGCACGTAGAACTTGCCGCCAATGACGACCGGATGCGCCCACGCATTGCCGATCGGGTCGGGAATCTTGAACGAGCTCACCAGCGTGTACTTCTTGGGATTGGCCTCGATCAGGCCAACCATGCCGTTTTGAAAGCGCACATAGAGCATGCCGTCGGCGTAGCAAAGCGATGCCGAGCCGCAGTGGCCGAGCTTGTCTTCACGGTGCCAGAGTTTCTTCCCACTCTTCAATTCAGCGCACCAGATTTCACCGCTGTCATCGAGATCGCCATAGAGGAATTCGCCGACGCGAATCACACCCCCGTGCTTGTTCTTGAGATCGCCCGTCCAGTAAACTTCATCGGCGGTGATCTTGCCGCCTTCCGAGTCCAGCTTGATCAAGGCCGCGCCGCGATCGTAGCCGGCAGTGGCGAAAATCTGGTTCGGATCGTCGGTCAGAACCACAGTCGGGATGTTGGCCGTGTTCTCGCGGAACCGATTTCGCTCCCGCTCCTTCGGCCCGACATCGCCGTACTGCCACAGGAAATTGCCGGTGTCCGCCGCGAAGCTGACCACCGCGTGCGAGGTCAAAGTCACATACTGCTTGGTACCGCCGGCGTTGCTGATCATGATCGACGAGTAACCCGCCGACTCGTGGTCGGGGCTCTGCCCCTTCCATACGACTTCGCCGGTCTTCTTGTTGAGCGCGAGCATCGTTGCTTCCTTGCCGCCTGGCGTGCAGATGACTTTGTTGCCATCGACAAGCACCGATTCCGAGTACTGCCAGCCGCCGCCGGAGCCCTTGAAATCCTTGGGCAGACTGACCTTCCACTGTTCCTTGCCGTCAGCGAGGGCCACACAAATGAGATCGCCGTGCGGCCCGAGTGCAAAGACCTGGTCGCCGTCAACGGTCGGCGTTGAACGCGAACCCTTGTATCCGCCGCCGTCGCCGGCTTTGCCGACTTTCGTCGCCCACAGCTTCTTTCCGTCGGTCCGGCTGACGGCGACGACGTGGCTGGCCCCATCGAGGTCGCCCATCGTGAGCACCTTGTCGCCGACAACAGCGACACTCGAATAACCTTCGCCAACACCCTCAGCTTTCCAGGCAACGGGCGGTCCGCCCTTGGGCCATTCCTTGAGCAGGCCCTTATCCGGCGAGATGCCGTCGCGACGTGGCCCGCGGAACTGCGGCCAATCGGGCTCGGCGGCGGCAATGGGAACGGTAGCAACGAGGGTGAAACAGAGAGTGCGGAGGGTCATGCGATAGGTTTCCGGCAGGTGGGTGTGGGAAGTATAAGATTCACGAAAGAAGCAAACAACGGCAACATGTGGGCCGGTCAGCAACTCGGCGCTTTCCTCGCGGCGAGCGGGATGGTAATATCTCGACACGCTTCACCGTTCTTCGCGTACTTAGGAGCCGGGCCTTGAGCACTACCGATCCTTCTTGGTCCGACCCCGAGCGTGGCGACTATGCCGAGCCTGGCGTTAAGCCCACAACGGGCCATCCGCCGGCGTTGCGGTTCATGTTCTGGGGCGAGTTCGCCGAGCGGTCTTCGTACTACGGAATGCGGACCATTCTGTTCCTGTACCTGACCACCCAGTTCGGCCTGTCGGATGCCGTCGCCGGGTCAACGTACTCATACTTCAAGGCCGCATGCTACTTCCTCCCGCTCCTGGGTGGATTCCTGGCCGACCGATTCTTCGGGAAGTATTGGACGATCGTCGGCTTCTCCGTCCCATACGTGGCCGGCCAACTCCTGATCGGATTCGCCAACGAGTACACGATCTTTCTCGCTTTGGCCCTGCTGGCGATGGGGAGCGGGGTAATCAAACCGAACATCTCGGCGCTGCTAGGACAGACGTACGATCAGAAGCGGCCGGGGAACTCAACGCTTCGGGCAAATGCATTTATGTGGTTCTACTTTTCTGTGAACCTCGGCGCAACAATTTCGATGGCCCTCTTGCCATGGGTCCGCGATGAGTACGGATACAAACCGGCATTCTTGATTCCTGCCGGACTGATGGCACTGGCACTATTGATCTTCGCACTCGGCAAACACCATTACGCGACTGAGACGGTCGGCCCCGCCCCGCCATCGACGCCGGAAGAACGGGCGCTGAAATGGAAGACGCTTAAGGGGCTCTTCGGCATCTTCTTCCTGATGATCTTCTTCTGGGTGCCCTACGAGCACAACGACAATTTGTGGATCGCCTTCGCCCGTGACCGACTCGACTTGGCCCTGCCATCGTGGCTCGGCGGCAAGGTAATCAGCCCGGACGCTTTCCAGTGGGTCAATGGCGCGTTGATCTTGCTCCTGGTGCCGGCATCGCTCTGGTTCTGGCCGAAGGTTGACCCGACTGGCAAGCGGTTCCCGCACACCACGAAAATCCTGATGGGGTTGGTGTTTACCGCGATGGGCCCGGCAACCCTGGCGGTGTGCGGCCACATTGCCGGCGACGGCAAGCCCACATTCCTCTGGCTGATGCTCGCATACCTGCTGCTCACGGTCGGTGAAGTGCTCGTCTACGGCACAATGCTTGACCTCTCATACGCCTACGCCCCAAAGAGCATGAAGGGTTTTGTCACCGCCTGTTTCTTGGTGACGAACGCGCTCGGAAACATGATCAACAGTCAATACATCCCGTTCTACGAGAAGCCACACGACATTTTCGGAGTGACTGTTGCCGGCATCGCGCCGGCGAACTACTTCCTGCTCGACGCTGGAATAGCCTTGGCCGCTGCGTTCGTCTTCTTCTTCGTCGGGCGCTCGTTCAATCGTGCCAACGCCGTCTCCGCTGAAGCAGTCACGGACGAAAACGAGCGGGGGAACGGGTAATGGGTGAACCCGAGCCGACCGTTCCCTCCGGTCGGCTGTCCGTCGGCGGGTTGCTCACTTACCTCCGCCGCCATCCCGTCGGCTTCTGGTTCATCTTCTGGGGCGAACTCGCCGAGCGCTGTGCGTTTTATGGCGTCCGTACGTTGCTGTTCGTCTACCTGACCAAGGTGCTTCTATTCGAGAAGTACCAGGCCACGTCGGTGTCGGCGACGTACAAGGCGGGCTGCTTTTTGACGCCGCTCCTGGGTGGGTTCCTCGCCGACCGTTTCTTCGGCAAGTATTGGACGATCGTCGCGTTCTCGATCCCGTACGTCTGCGGGATGTTGCTCCTTGGCGTCGGCACCGAGTACGCCGTCTACGGCGGGCTGGCGCTGCTCGCGCTCGGCAGCGGGGTCATCAAGCCGAACATCTCGACGCTCATGGGGCTGACCTACGACCAGCGCCGACCCGGCGAGGATCGGTTGCGCAGCGACGCCTTCTACGTCTTCTACCTCGCCATCAACATCGGCTCACTGGTGTCCAGTTCGCTGCTTCCCATCGTGGCCAAGCCGGACGGCTATTTTGGCGACCGGGGATTCCGCGTCGGCTTCCTGATCACAGCCGGGCTCATGAGCCTGGCGCTCGTACTGTTCGCGGCCGGGAAGCGCTACTACGCGGTCGAACACGTGCGGAATCGAACGCCGATCACGCCGACCGAAAGAGCCGAGCGGTGGAATGTGCTGTCCCGCCTCGGCGGCTTGTTCCTGCTCGTCACGTTCTGGTGGTTCGCCTACGAGATGAAAGACAACATCTGGGTCGCCTTCGCCGACCAGTACATCGACCTGCAGGTGACGGAAACCAGGTCCGTTCAACCGAACCAGCTCATCGCGCTGAACCCGATCTTCATCATCATCCTGGTTCCAACGATCAACCTCTTCTGGAAGGCGATCGATCCGACGGGGCAACGCTTCCCAGCCCCGCGGAAGATGCTTGTGGGCTTCGGACTGATGATCCTGACCTATACATTGCTTTCCACGGCCGGATTCCTGGCCACGTCGACGGGGTCAAAGTCGACAGTCATCTGGATGGTCGCCGCGTTCATTTCAATGACGGCATCCGAAGTGATGGTGTCGGTCGTCGGTCTTGAACTTGCATACCGGGCAGCTCCGCAATCGATGAAGGGGTTCATCACCGCGTGCTGGCTGTTCACGACGTTCCTCGCCAACTTCATCACGGTGCCGGTGGCCCGTCTGAAGCCGTACGACAACCTCGGGCCGGGGCCATTCTTCGCCGGCGTCGCGGGGCTGATGGTCATCAATGCCATCGTTCTCTGGTTCGTCGGCCGGCGCCTTGCGCGGCCGGCCGACTGAGGCATTGCAACGAAACCGCCTAGTGAAACGAAATGAACGCTTTACACGCGCGCTTGCCGCCCGCGGCACCATTTCGGGGGGTTCTATGCGCTAGTATTTTGCGCAGCGCGTTTTCAACCCATCTCCTCTGCTGGTAATGACCTGTGACGAAAAAAGTGAGCAGAGATTGCCAACCATAGGGAGGGAGTGGCAATCTTAGATGGCAATCTCTCTTCTGCCACACCATCACGCTGCCGCATACACGTTTTCCGCCGCCGCCACACCCGAACCCGGTGTGATCGCAACGCCCGCTCCGCGTAGACATTGCTCCAGTGCCGCCAGCACCGTGAAAACCGGCCCGGGCCGGCTGTTGTGGCCCATCAGGCCGATGCGCCAGACCTTGCCCTTGAAGTCGCCGAGCCCGCCGCCAATCTCGATGCCGAATTCGGTGAGCATGCGCTTGCGAATGGTCAAGTCATCGACGCCATGCGGAATGAACACCGCGTTGAGCTGCGGGAGTTGATTGCCTTCCTTCGCCGAATACTTGAGCCCCATCGCCGTGAGCCCGGCCTTGAGCGCCTTGTGATTCCGCTGATGCCGTGCCCAACGAGCTTCGAGGCCCTCTTCGTGCAACAGCCGCAAGCCTTCGCGAAGGGCATAGATCATCGTGATCGGCGCCGTGTGATGGTACGCTCGGTCGCTGCCCCAATAGGTGCGGATCATTGTCAGGTCGAGGTACCAGCTCTGTACCTTGGTCTTGCGGCGGCTCATCGCCTCCTCGGCCCGCGGGCTGATCGTGACCGGCGACAGACCCGGCGGACAGCTCAGGCCCTTCTGCGAGCACGAGAACACGGCATCGAGCTGCCATTCGTCGACCTTGAGCGGCACGCAGCCGAGCGACGTCACCGCGTCGACGATGAGCAGCGTGTCGAACTCATGACACAGCTTGCCGACTTCGTCCAATGGCTGCAACGCCCCGGTCGACGTCTCCGCGTGCACGATCGTGAGCACCTTCGGCCGCACTTGCTTGAGCGTGTCGCGGAGCCGGTTCAGGTCAAACACCTCGCCCCACGGTTGTTCGAGCACCGTCAACTTGGCTCCCGTTCGCCCGGCCACTTCGACCATGCGCTGGCCGAAGAAACCCATCACGCACACCACGACCGAGTCGCCCGGCTCGAGCAAATTGACCGCACACGCTTCCATGCCGGCCATGCCGGTCGCGCTGACGGGGAACGTGAGCGCGTTCTTGGTGCGATACGCGTCGCGCAGCAGTTGCTGTGTTTCCAGCATCATCTCCAGGAACGCCGGGTCGAGGTGGCCGAGCAACGGCGTGGCCATCGCGGTGAGCACACGCGGGTGAACGTCACTCGGGCCCGGTCCCAGCAAAAGACGCTGCGGCGGGTTCAACTGTCCGGGAATCGTCATGAAGCGCTCTCGAAATCGGGGCAGGGCGGGCGACTTCGGATATCGTAGCAATCCATGGCGCCAGTTGACGCAACTGAATCACCGGCCGTATGGTAGCTGGGATCACTTGCTCCGGAGGACCCGATGGGCTTTCGCGACGAGTTCGCCGCCATCATTCAAGCCGGGCAGCCGCTGGCGCCGTTCACGCACCTGCGCATCGGCGGGCCGGCCGAATATCTGGTCGCGCCGCGCACGCGCGACGAGTTCGCCCGCGTCGTCGCCGCCTGTGCCGCCGAGCGGATTCCGCTCCGCGTGCTCGGCGTCGGCACCAACTTGCTCGTCCGCGATGAGGGCGTCACCGGCGTCGTCGTCCGCATGATCGCGCCTGAATTCACCAACGTCTCCGTCTCCGGCCGCACCGTGAAGGCCGGCGGCGGGGCGACGTTGCTCGCCCTCATTCGGGCCGCAACGACCGCGGGTCTGGCCGGGTTCGAAACGCTTGTCGGCATCACGGCCACGGTCGGCGGGGCCCTGCGCTTCAACGCCGGCGACCGCTCGGGCGAGATTGC
Organism: Gemmataceae bacterium; assembly: GCA_036266155.1. Taxonomy (GTDB): domain Bacteria; phylum Planctomycetota; class Planctomycetia; order Gemmatales; family Gemmataceae; genus SIAJ01. The sequence continues at coordinate 15,935 of DATANR010000210.1, forward strand.
CGACCATCTCACGCGCGTCGAAGTCATCGACAAGGCCGGCAAGATCGTCACCCGTCAGCGCGGCGACATCCGCTTCGGCGAGCACGATAGCGACCTCGACGATCCCGTGGTTCTCGCCGTCGAATTCGCCCTGGAAGCCGACGACCCCGACGCGATCGTCAAGCGCATGCGGCGCGCGTGGATCAACCGCAAGGCCGATCAGCCGCTGAGCCATCAATCGGCGGTGCGCGTCTTCCGCAATCCGCAGGGGCAGACGGCCGCGCATCTGATCGAACGGGCCGGCCTCGTCGGCAGCCGCGTCGGCGCCGCGACGGTGAGCGACCGCAACGCGAACTACATCGTCGCGCAGCCGGGCACGACCGCGGCCGACGTGATCGCCCTCGCCGACAAGATGCGCTCCACGGTGCGCAACGCTTCGGGGGTGACCCTGGAGCAGGAGTTGAAAGTGTGGTGACGCGCGGCCCCCGCCGCTGGCCGCGCCGGCTGACCCAGGTGGTGCTGGGGCTCGCGGCCGTCGCCCTGGCCATCGGCGGCGTCGTCGCGGTCGGCAACGTGGCCCGCGAAGCCATCCAGCCGAGCGAACGCTACCATGTTCCTTTCAGCGGGATCGAATGCCCGGCCCCACCCGGTCAGGCGCACGCCGAATTCCTCGAAGAAGTCCGCTACCTCGGCAAATTCCCGACGCGCGTGAACATCCTCGACCCCAAACTACCCGACCACCTGCGCACCGCCTTCGCCGCCCACCGCCGCGTCGCCGAAGTCACGAACATCCGCATCCAATCGCCGAAAAAGATCGAAGTCGAGCTGCGCTTCCGGCCGTAAACAAAGTTGGATGTGGCTGTTACGCCGTTCGCCCGATCCGCTCGGATTCCTCTGGCGTCGCGCCCCACCCCACTTCCAGAGGAATCTCACTTTGGCAGAATCAACACTTTTTGCCAGACAAATCTCTCTGAATACGCGAACTTTGATGCTGTAAAGGCGGTACTTCACCTCGACCGGACGAATGAGCCATAGTGGTCCTGTCATCCAATGGCGATGCAACGCTGTGCAGCCGAGATGGCAAAAGTGCAAGTCCATACAATAGCGCGATGGATTAAGAGTCCGCCAACTAACGAAAGGAAGGGCGTAAATGCGAGCCTCTACCGCAATGCATGTCGTCGCTGTTCTCTGCACACTTACGCTTTGCGATCCCGCATCATGCGACCCTGCTCAATCCGGTGGGGGCGGCGCGGAAGTCGACCGATTCGTCAAGCTGCTTCAGGACAAGGAACCCGAGGTGCGCAAGCGCGCGGCAATCGAACTCGGCAAACTTGGTGCAAAATCGGAGAAAGCACTCGCTGCACTGAAAGCCCATTTAGATGATCCGGACTCTGGCGTTCGCCTGGCAATCGCCAAAGCGATGAATCAGATCGAGCAAGATCTGCCAGCCCCAGTAGTCAAAGGGGCCATCGTATATTGGAAACGGTTTGAAGATTCAAATGGCTCAACGAAGTGCGTTGGTTGGTACAAGATTGAATCGGGTTCGATGATTCTCCAAGACTTTTCCATACTGTCGCACAAGTTGGACCTCAAGCCGTCGATTGTTGATTTTAAGATGACTGACAAAGAGATTGTATTTGTGGAGAAGATTCCCGAAGAAGATTTTGGCAATGGCAATGTGGCACTAGGTATCTCATATCCTCACAGGTTATCCGTCACAAAAAATGGTCGTGTATATGAGGGCCGGGTGGGAGATGGATGGTCTCCCGGGGGTTCGAGCAAGGGCTGGACAGTGCGCCTTGAACCAGTGGCCGCCGACCAACTAAAGGCCGAGATGCAAGACCTGCTCAAGGTGTTCGAGCGCGAAATTGACCGCACAAAAAGCGCAATCGATGACCACAAAAAACAACTTGAATACTGGTCGGGCCAAGAGGGAGCGGTTGCTCAGGGGAATGCATATTCCAACCGCTTAAGTCTAGCAAACGAGCAGAAATGGCTAGGAAAACTCAATGATCGGAGCAAGTCAACAAAAGAGAAAATGCCGCGGGACTGATGAACTCGAATCGATGCGACGCAAATGGAACTGACCGCAACGCATTAGTACTCGATCGCACAACTCGCACGCAGCATCGGAATGGTTCGCGATCCACGCGGTCAGGTTCTAGCATACAACGGACCGGAAGCGTCCCCGGTGACAGCGGGCCTTCACCCTGACGCCGGCCGCCGACCAATTGACCCGCCGCCCGTCGTTCGCCTTCGCCCACTCCGAGGCCGACGGCTTCCCCGGCGTCCGTGCAGTGCCGGCCGAGCGGTGGCCATTGCTGGCTTCCAAAACACGGGTAAACTGAATTCGGCGGCGTCAGGTATCGAGGGAGCCATGGAGCCCATCGTCATCTGGGATCTGGACGACGATCCGGATGGCAACATTGCTCACATCGCGGAGCACGGCGTCACAAGAGAAGAAGTGGACGAAGTCCTTCAGAACGAAGACAACGAGACGGACAAAAGTGCGTCGAGCGGTCGGCCAATCACCTTCGGCTGGACGACTACGGGCAAGCATTTGGCGGTTGTTTGGGAAGAGGCTGGCGACGATCCGCGAATGGTGTATCCGGTCACGGCCTACGAAACGCCGCCGCGTGGATGGTGAACCGATGTCGAAGAGTCTTCAACACAAGATCGAGCGGTCGCCGGAGGAAGTGGCCCGCCTGCGCGAATTGCGCGAGCGCTACCAGCGCGAGATGCCGTCCATCGCGGACCTGGAAGCACAGGGGGCCGAATTCGCCCCGCTCGGTGAGGTCATCTTGTTGCGTACTCTCGCCGTTGAACTGAGGCAGGAACGCGAAAGACAGGGACTCTCGCGGGAACAACTCGCAGAGCAGTTGCACTTGAGCGCCGAAGCATTGGCCGCCGTCGAAGCGGCCACCGTTGGAAAGCTGACGCTCGGAATCCTCTCGCGGATTGCCCACGCGCTCGGCAAACAAGTCGTCTGCTCGCTGGTCGAGAAGGTCGCCTGAGGGCTCCCAGATCAAACAGACCCGAAGCGTCCACGGCGGCGGCGGGCCTTCGCCCTGACGCCGGTCACCGACTAATTGACCCGCCGCCCGCCGTTCGCCAGTCCGAGACACTCGTTGAAAGCATTTCAGCCGTCGAATTCCCTATTGTCCTAGCCTCCTCGCGGGTATGATGGTCGCCGACTACCTTGCCGTGAGTGAATCATGCGTTCCTTGCTCATCGCTGCCGTTCTTTTGGCGACATCGGCGTCGGCGTGGGCCGATGATGTGGTGCCGGCCATACAGAAGCGCGTGTCGGACTCGCTTTACGAGATTCACGAAGCGGGGGCCGAACTCTACAACGCGGGCGATTTCGACGGGGGCTACCGCGTCTATCAGGGTGGGCTCATGGTTGCGCGGCGGATGCTCGTGGATCGGCCCGACATTCAGAGGATAATCGCCGACGGGTTGACGGCCGCAAAAGGGCTACCGGGCGCCGATCGTCGGGGGTTCAAGCTGCACGAGGTGATCGAGTCGGTGCGCGGCGAACTCCTCAAGCCGGTGAAGGGGACGGAGCAACTCACGATCACGCCGCGTGTTGTTGACAAAACCAAGAAGCCGGAGACCAAGCCCGCGGGGACGGTCGCTGAAGTAAAGGATGGCGTGGTCGGCCGCGTCATCTGGCAAGGCGCGCCGCTCACGGGTGTCGATGTCACGTTCGTATCGCTCGGCCGCCGGGAGCCGCGTGTATTTGAGACGACGACGGGCCCGCAGGGCGTTTATACGATCGCGGGACTGCCGGCCGGCAAGTACGTAGTGCTCATCACGGCTGGCGCGGGCGCTACCAAGAAGTTGCCGGAGCGGTATGCCACGTCAACCACGTCGCCGTTGATCTTCGACGTCAAGGGGACCGGCGACAAGCTGGACTTTCTGTTGCAGTAACCGGCCCTTGCTCGCGGTGCCGGGTTCGCTAGCTTGACAGACGGACTGATACGGATGCGGCTCGCCCGGACGATGGTGCCGGGCTTTTTTCATGGGGCTTCGATGAGTTGTACGTGCGTGGTCGGCCTGCAGTGGGGCGACGAGGCCAAGGGCAAGATCGTCGATCTGCTGGCCGAGGACCACGATTTCGTCGTTCGCTACAACGGCGGCAACAACGCCGGCCACACGGTTGTCTGGGGCGAGCGGACGTTCAAGTTGTCGCTGTTGCCGACAGGAGTGCTCAAGCCGCGGGTGACGTCGGTCATCGGCAACGGCGTCGTCGTCTATCCGCCGCAGTTCATCAAGGAAGTCGACCAGCTCGCCGCGGGCGGGATCGACATCGGGAAGAACCTGGCGGTCAGCGATCACGCGCACGTCATCTTCCCGTACCACATTGCCGAGGAAACGACGACCGAGCAGACGGGCTCGTCCATTGGCACGACCGGCCGTGGCATCGGGCCATGTTACCAGGACAAGGTCGGCCGCAGCGGCGGCGTTCGCGTCGGCGAGTTGCTGCATCCGGTCCACCTGCGCGAGCGGCTTCGCACGATCGTGCCGCGGAAGAATCGCGTGATCCGTGCGATGGCGGGCGATGGTGCGGTGCCGAAGGCGTTCAATGCCGACGAAGTGTGCGATGAGTATCTCGGATACGCCGAGCGGCTCAAGCCGTTCGTCATGGACACGGCGTACCTGCTGCACAACGGGTTGAAGGCCGGCAAGCGCATCTTGTTCGAGGCGGCACAGGGCAGCCTCCTTGATGTCGATCACGGGACGTACCCCTACGTCACCAGTTCGCACAGTTTGCCGTCGGGCGTTTGGTCCGGCTCCGGGGTGCCCGCTCGACACATGACGCGAATCATCGGCGTGGTCAAGGCGTACACGACGCGCGTCGGCCGCGGCGCGTTTCCCACGGAGCTGGACGACGGACCCACGGGCATCGGCGAGCGCATTCGCAAGATCGGCCGCGAGTATGGCACCGTGACTGGCCGGCCGCGGCGCGTCGGCTGGTTTGATGCGGTCGCCGCACGCTACACCGCCATGCTGTCGGGAGCCGATGAGATCACGGTGATGCTGCTCGACGTGTTGAGCGGCCTCGACGAGATCAAGATTTGCACGGCCTACGAACTTGACGGCGAACGGCGGACGACGTTCCCGAGCGAGACGTTCTTGTTGGAACGATGCCGGCCGGTCTACGAGACGATGACCGGCTGGCGTGAAGACTTGACCGCGGCCCGCGACGCGAAACACCTGCCGCCGACGGCCCGGAAGTATGTCGATCGAATTGCGGAGCTGACGGGGTTACCCGTGTCGATCGCGTCGGTCGGTCCCGACCGGGCGCAGACGATTGCCCTACGGTGATTTTCGAATTAATGGATTGAGCAGGTGGAGACCGAGGCGCAGCGAGGTCGACGCCGTCGTGGGCAAGTGCCGCGTCGCCCGCGCTGCACTTCGGTCTCCGCGGCACTCGCCCGCTGTCTTTTCCAAGTTTCATGTTTGGTCGGAGACTGGGTCCATGTCCGAACTTGAAACTCGAAACTTGAAACCTGAAACTCTGCCTCGCCACATCGCCATGATCATGGACGGCAACGGCCGCTGGGCGCGCGAGCGGTCGCTGGAACGGATTGAAGGCCACGTTCGTGGCGCCGCGACGGTTCGGAAGATCGTTGAGGAATGTTGCCGGCTCGGCATTGGCCAACTCACGCTCTACAGCTTCAGCTCCGAAAACTGGAAGCGACCGCGACCGGAGGTCGACTTCCTGATGCGTCTGCTCGTGCAGTACCTTGTCGACGAGCGGCCGGAGATCATGCGGCAGAACATCCGCTTCCGCGTGATTGGCCGGCGAACGGAATTAAGCCCGGAGGTCGTTGCCGAAATTGAAGAGACCGAGCGCCTGAGTGCCGCGAACACGGGACTGACGCTGGTGCTCGCGGTCAACTATGGCTCGCGCACGGAGATCGTGGATGCCGTGCGTTCGATCGCGGAACGCGTCCGATGCGGCGACCTGCAGGTCGCCGATATTGACGAGGGGGCGATTTCCGATTCGCTTTACACCGCGGGCATGCCCGACCCGGACTTGCTGATCCGCACGGCCGGCGAAATGCGCGTGAGCAACTATTTGCTCTGGCAGATCTCGTACGCCGAATTGTGGGTGACGCCGATCTGCTGGCCTGACTTCACGACCGAGATTTTTCATTCCGCCCTGCGCGACTACGCGAGCCGCGAACGGCGCTTCGGCGGGCTCAAGACGGCGACGGCCTGAACCATGCTCCGCACGCGCCTCTGGATGGGCTCGCTTCTCATCGGACTGGCGGTTCTCCTCTTGATGGAGGACCGCTGGTTCGCTCCGTGGTATCCGATCCTGTTCGCCTGCTATTTCGCCGCCTCTCTGGCGGCGACTCGCGAACTCCTCGATCTACTGCCGGAGAGCGTGCGGCCCGCGGAAGCGCTGACGATGGCATTCATCTGCGTGATCGTCGCCTTCAATTGGTGGCCGGCGTTCCTGGCGACGCGCGATGTGCCGCCGGGACTGGGCGTGTGGGATCTGATCGGGGCCTGCGTTTTGATTGGAGTCGGAGCGGCGTTCGTATACGAGATGCGTCGCTTTCATGGGCTGAACCGAATCACCGAGCGCATCGCGCTAACGGCCTTCGTGCTCATCTATCTCGGCGTGTTGCCGAGCTTCCTGGCGCAACTGCGTTGGCTGCCCGATGGCAAGTCGACGGTCGCGATTGCATTGACGGTATTCGTTCCCAAAGGCAACGACATCGGGGCCTATTTCACGGGCAAGTTCCTCACGGGCCGCCTGCTCGGCCGCACGCCGATGACGCCGCTGTTGAGCCCGAAGAAGACGTGGCAAGGGGCCATCGGCGGGATGCTTGCGTCCGTGTTGGTTGCCGTTGCGATACAGTACGGCTGGCCGGTGATCCCCGGCGGCTGGATCGGTGCGATCTGCTTTGGAATGACGGTGGGCCTTGCTGGGATCGTCG
>DATANR010000211.1:0-11256 GCA_036266155.1 Gemmataceae bacterium
AGCCCTCGCCTCAACACCCGGCGAGGAGCAAACAGCCCGGACGAAGTCTCTCTATTTTCGAGGGGTTAGTGGTCCAAAGAACGGGGTCCACCACACAACGAGAGGTTTATCCACGTAGAGAGAACATTACCCGAGATTCGAATTCGCAACTACCCGATCGACAGATGGGTGTTTGAGGACAGCTCAAGTCGTCAAAAAACGCCTGATAACAAGACCTTTCCGTCGTGACAAGTGCGTCTTCAGCGCTTGCACCGATTGCATTCTTTTGTCGGATCATCCGAGAAGAACGTACTTAGCGAGGTGTATGAAGTAAATGTGTAGTCGGAAGAACTCTTCGTCGCGGTAGCCGTAGGCTTGGCGTTGCAGTGTCTTGATCTTGTTGTTCACGCCTTCGAGCGGGCCAGTCGAGATCGGGCAACGGTGGTAGTTCAACAGGCCAGTGCGGTGTATCTGGAAGGGGCTCGCCATCTTCTTCAGCAACGACAAGGTCGAGATTTCGTGTCGTTCGCGGCCAGGAACTGGCTCTCCCGCAAACTTGATACTGCTGGCGAATTCATCTGCCCGACTGTCGCCCGCATAGAATGCAGGCAAATTGCCCGGACCAATCGGAATGGAATTTCCGCATGTGCTTGCATCCCCAACCGACACCGGCGGTCCCAGTCGAGACTGCGCGGGTCGCCCGTGCCGCCTTTGCGCACGGCAACACCTAACTCCAACTTCGTGACGAACTTGGGACCCTCTTCGTCGACGGCGACTTCGCAACCCTCTACCCCGTTCGTGGACAGCCGGCCAAAGCACCGTGGCGACTGGCGTTGGTCACGATTTTCCAGTTCATGGAGAACCTCTCGGACCGCCAGGTCGCCACAGCGGTCCGCGCCCGCATCGACTGGAAGTATGCCCTGGGGCTAGAATTGACCGACCCAGGGTTCGACAGCACCGTCCTGGTGGAATTCCGCTCGCGCCTGGTCGCCGGCTCGGCGGAAGGGTGCCTCCTGGAAGCCGTCCTGACGCGGTGTCGGGAGCGTGGCTGGCTCAAGGCTCGGGGCCGGCAGCGGACCGACGCCACCCATGTTCTGGCCCGCGTTCGCGCCGTGAACCGGCTGGAATGTGCGGTGGAGGCAATGCGATTTGCCTTGAATACCTTGGCGACCGTAGCTCCGGAATGGCTCGTGGCGCATTGCCAGTTAGATTGGACGGACCGGTACAGGTGCCGCTGCGAGGATTCTCGATTGCCGGCGGGGCAGGACGACCGCCGCCGCTTTGCCGAGCAGGTCGGCCACGACGGGTGTGCTCTACTCGCGGCGATATGCGCGCCGGACGCGCTGCCCTGGCTCCGCGAACTGCCAGCGGTCGAGACCCTTCGGCGTGTCTGGGTCCAGCAGTTCTATCAAACAGGCGACACTCTACTCTGGCGAACAGATTCCGAGGGGATCCCGCCAGCCGGCACGTTCATCAACTCGCCGTACGACGTGGAGGCGCGGTATGCCAAGAAGCGATCGACCAGTTGGGTCGGCTACAAGGTACACCTCACCGAAACGTGTGATGACGACGCCCCGCATCTGATCAGCCACGTCATCACGACCCCGGCGCCTGTTGCCGACGGGGACGTCACGCCCCAGGTTCACGCGGCACTCCGGCAAAAGGATCTGTTGCCGGCCAAGCACCTGGCTGACACCGCCTACATAGATGCGGAGCTATTGGTGGATAGCCGTCAGGAATTCGTCATCGACCTCATCGGTCCCACTCGCCCGGACTACCGTTGGCAAGCCAAGGCCGGGGCCGGGTTCGCGGCCGGCGATTTCGTCATCGATTGGGACCATCAGCAGGCGACCTGTCCGGCCGGCAAGTGCAGTGCGAGTTGGACGCCGGCGGTGGATCGGGGGCACAACGAGGTCATCAAGATCAAGGTTTCGGCGCGGGATTGCCAATCCTGCCCAAGTCGGGCCAACTGCACGCAGGCGGCTCGCCGCACCATTACGGTGCGGCCCAAGGAACAGTACTCGGCTTTGCAAGAAGCCCGTGGCCGTGAGACGACGGCGGAGTTCCAGGCCGAGTACGCACGACGAGCGGGGATCGAGGGGACCATCTCACAGGGAGTGCGAGCGTTCGGCTTACGGCGCTCGCGTTACGCCGGCACAGCCAAGACGCATTTGCAACACCAGGCGACGGCCGCCGCCATCAATATCGTGCGCGTAAGCAGTTGGCTGATAGACAAGCCCCGCGAGCAGACTCGAACCTCGGCGTTCGCCAAACTGATGGCACACTCCTTGGCCGCCTGAGGAATTCGCCAGCAGTATCAAGAGTGCGGGAGAGCCAGTCGCTCGCCGCGACTGACAAGATTTCGACGCGGCGACACCAGTCGTCCAAGAAGCGGGTGTCGAAACTCCTCCTTCAGGTAGTACGCCATCGCCAATGGCAGGTTGATGCGTAAGGCCTCCTCCAAACGTGTGCGTTCGTTCTTGGATTCGTCGAGGTTTTCCGGGTTCTTGAGGATCAGCCAGCGCGTGCCCTAAGGAACGGTCTTGCCGAGCGGCCCCTTGGTCTCGCGCTGCAACTCGCAGCGGAAGTCGGACAGGCGGTCGTTGAAAAGCTTGACGACGCGGAAGTGGTCGAAGACATGCAACGCCTTGGGCAGGTTATCGCGCACGGCGGCGATGGCGTCGATCTTGGCATGAGCGGCTTAAGCATTGCCAGAAGAGCAGCAAGGCATCGGCGCCTATGCCCTCGCCAATGAACACGACGGACCCACTGACGAGGTCGAGCACGACCGTGAGGTAGCGGTGTGGCCGTGGCCGATGGAGATTTCATCGATGGCGAGGCGTTTGAGCCGCTTGAGTTTGGGCTGGGCAAAGCGAGTCTTCAGGTGGCGATTGAAGAGGGTCCTGATGCTGTATGCTGTCCCAGCCGACCCGGAGGTGGTCGGCCACGGCCTGGATGGTCATGTGTGACAGCAAGTTGAGGGCGTAGCGTTCGAAGTCGTGGCTGAAGCGGCGGAAGACCCTGGCGAAGCGGATGGCCACCTGACGAATCATGCCACAATTCCGGCAGCCGAGCCGGGGCACGGGCAGCCGTAGCTCGACGGGTTTGCCACCGATCGGTACCATGCGGACGGTGCGTTCTTCGGTCCCATGGCGAATGACGTCCGGAGATTGGCAGTAGGAGCAGCGGTCGTGCTTGGGATCCTGGACGAGGTGGACCGTGATGAAACCTTCGTCAGTGGTCATCCGTTCGCACCGGGACTTGCGAAACCCGAAGAAGATGGCGAGCACCTTCCAGATGCACCGCACTGGCCTGTTGAACTACCACCGCTGCTCGATCTCGACCGGCCCGCTCGAAGGCGTGAACAACAAGATCAAGACACTGCAACGCCAAGCCTACGGCTACCGCGACGAAGAGTTCTTCCGACTACGTATTTACTCCATACACCTCGCCAAGTACGCTTTTCTCGGATGATCCCAAAATAATCTGCGATGGCATCGTCGCCGCGAAGGGACGAAACAGCGTTCCACTTTGCCGAACCGCTGCTTACAATTCCCTTGAGGCAACGCCTCTCTGAATTCCAAGTAATCGTTCTGGAAGTTGTCACTTCCTGAGGTAGTGCCCGAAAAATCCGGGTTGCAACGGCGGTCAGTTTGAGTCATCCTTTGCGCCGAACTGAGAGGTACATTGGTTCTGGGGATTAGGATTATCTGATGGGCAACCGCGTTCTCCTTGTGGTACCACCCGTCTTCCTTGATCCGAAACCGGACTTTGAGGTCGGCTTCCCTGTGTCGCTTGCTCACCTTGGAAGGATCGCCAGCGAGGAAGGTTGGGAAGTTACGTACGTCGACATGGCGCTCGAGGCCAAAGATGGACTCGACGGGTTTGCTCGATTGGCAGCGGCTTTAAGTGACGCACAAACCAGGGTCGTGGGGGTGACGAGTCATACGGTCCGCGCTAGCTCCACTACTTGTGCGGTGGCCAAATTCGTCAAGGCGCGCCGCCCAGATATTGAGGTGGTTGTCGGCGGAGTTAACGCGACATTTGCGGCGCGACCGTTACTGACAAATTGTCCAGCAATCGACGTGGTGCTCCGTGGGTACGCCCAACCTGCGTGGCGAACGTATCTAGCCAACGGGCGGGCCGACCCGGCGATTCCCGGCGTTGTCACTAGAGAGACTCCGACCGGCCCACTAACAGCACCCCCTCCTGTGTTGGCTTCAGAATTTCGAGCGCCATGCATTGCCGATCTCCCGGCACACCGCTATCTGCGGTGGACTTCGACGTATCCGATCTTGGCGCGAATGGGGTGCGGTTTCTCATGCCGGTTTTGTACATCAGTGATGCCGGGCCCCTATCAACGAAAAGAAGTCGCTCGCCCGATCCCGGACGTGCTCGACGAGCTCTGCCATGCGACGAACCTCGGATTCCGCAGATTTGCTTTTTCGGACAACGTTTTCACGTCAGACCCCGATTATGTGACGGCCCTTTGCGAGGCTATCCGCGCCTCCGGGCTTTCCCGCCGGGCTGCCTGGAGTTGCATGACCCGAGTCGAGGCGGTGTCACGCCCGCTCCTCGCCCAAATGCGAGATGCCGGATGCACCGATGTAGCGTTTGGGGTCGAGGGCGCCGGTCCAGACCAGTGGCGGAGCCTCCGCAAAGGGCGATACTCGGAGGATACGATCGATTCGGCGTTTGCGGCTACCAAAGCAGAAGGAATTGCCTCCACTGCATTCTTAATTCTTGGGGCCCCGGACCAAACGCCCGCAGATGTGGAGGAGACAATGCGGCTGATTCGGCGTGTCCGCCCGGACCACCGAGTGGTCAACTTCTTCCAGCCATTCCCGGGGACCCAATATTGGGATGACCCCGAACGCTATGGCCTTGCTGATCTCGCTCCAACTGAGCAATGGGCATTCTCAGAGGGGCCTATCTGTACTACACGCTACTTTGACAAGGCAGGGCTCTGGCGAGCGGCCGTGCGGCTTCAGTTAGAATGCCCGCATGGCGATACGCTCAACCCAGATGCCGTTGTGCCCGTCTTGGTTCCTGGGTATAAGCCGGCCGCGGCGGCCGTCCCACGGGCCGTCGCCGCTGCCGTTACTTGGCTGGACAACCGGCCAACGGTTGCTGAGTGGCTGGAACGGATGGCAGACACATTTTCCTTGCGGGATCGCCTCGTCGGCCTATATTGGTTGACACAAGGGGTGAGGGATTCTGTCGTCCGCTTGGTCGATCCGGTGTTCGTGGGATATTCGGAGACGTCCGCGCCACTCGGCACGGTCGCGGCTCCAAGCGTTGAACTCACGGTGTCCCATGGGTGTGCCGATTGATGACCGCCCCGCTCCTCGACCTTTCCAGCCTCTTGGCCCGCCGACTCAGCCTGGCGGCGAGGGGCCCGGAAGTCAACCTGAGAAAGTTGTGCCAATGGAGTCGTGCAGACCTCCGAAGCCGGACGGGCTCACCGAGCTTCCGAAGCCGGCGGAGCCAGAGCAGCTGTGCTTAAGTGCGGTCGGACCCCTTATACCCTGAATGGAATGACGCCGCATTCCCTTGGGTTCAAGGCCGGGGTAAGTGCCGATCGTGTATCAAACCTGCCCAAGGCCGTTGCCACCGACCATATCAAGGTGGTAGGCTTTGCGGGGATAGCAAGGACCCGCCATGACGATTTCACCAGGCGTATCTCCCCGTCCGGTTGAAGAGTCTTCCTCGACCGACTTGCAGCGCGGGGGGCCTTCAATCCCCATTCTCATTCTGTTCGGAGTGCACGACAAAGCGATAGAACCGCTATGGCCGGATGACACAACCACGGTGGAAGTGGGCGCACAAGTGCCCGGCCGGCCGTGGCACCGCGGAATGTACGACGGTAATCCAAAAACCATTGCCGACGTAATCCATACAGTCGTCGATCGCCATAAACTTAATGCATCATCTCAGACCGTTTGGGCAACCCTTGTCTTCACCAATGATTCGTCAGCACACGTCACATGCAAAGAGTTGTACGACGTATTGGATCGCCTTTGTGAGGAATACCTAGATAAGTGTGTCGCGATGACCAGCGGGGCGAGCCGTGCTGGGAGAGTCCCTACCACTCGGGAAGGTTCCAGCAACGCTGCTGCGATGCTAATTCCGACGGAGGCGTCGGCGTTTGTAGCTGGGTCGTGCGCCACCCTCCGGGTATCACTTGCCACTGTTCGGGGTCACTAAATTGGCAATGCCTTCGACGCCTGACTTGTTTGAACCGGTTGATGACGCCGGACCAGCAAGTGCATTTCTTGGAGACTTTTTCACGGCCGATAGCCGATATTCTGGAGGGGAAAGACAGCTTAGGTACTTCACGTCGGTATACGTCTCAACACCTGGAGACGCTAGACTTGCCAACATCATTGCCACATTGGCCGCGAAGAGCGGCCCGAAGGTCGTCCTAGTAGACGGGCACCCGCGGTCAGGGAAGACGTTCCTGACGGCGGCTGCGATCAGCAAGTGGATTCATTCCGACCCGGTGCGGTTCGCCAAGAAATGCTGGTGGACGGCTGGCATCGATTGTCGCAAGGTATACGACGACCCGGACGCGGATGGCCCAGTGGACGATGTCCCCACGCTGGCGAACAAGATCGCCGCGGCTCTGGAGGCCCATCCGCACCGAGCCGACCTACAAGTTGTACTACTCGACGATATCCTTGGGACCAATGTCCTCCGGCCGCTCGGCGACTCCCCCGATCGCCTTCTTCCGTATTTTCAGTTCGAGGATCGCGAGGCAAACCCGTGGTTGCGGCACCTTTCAGACGACTGCGTACTTGTTATCACCTCCAGATCACTTTTCTTCTTTGTTCTTGAATCTCTCCTAGGGTCGGATGTCCGAGGCCTGGCCACAAAACAGCCCGTTCACTGCCTTCGGTGGGGGATGTTCCGGCCACGGGACTTATCCAAAGTACCCCCGTGGGGGTTCGACTCGGCCACCCTTGAGGAGATCAACCTGCGGACATGGAAAGAACATCCGCTGCTCGATCAGCCCAATTTATTCACCCAACGGCAACGGAACTCACTCGTCATTCAATCGTCCCCGATGACGGCGTTTACGCAGACACAGGGACGGTTAACTCCGCTGCAAAAGACTGCGGCCGCGTACGTACTGTTTGGCGAGGACTTGTGTACTCTGGCGGACCAGGTCGACCGTCTATCCGAAGGCCGACAATCGGGTTGGCCCGGCCCATGGCACCCAGACGCAGGACGGAAGTTGCGGCATGCGTATGCGGTCGCCATCGCACCTGGTCTCGTGTTTCTGGGGGATGGTGCATACACGGCAATTGGGCTCTCCCAAGCGGAAAGCAAGTCGCTGGCCGTATCTTTGTACTACACAGACGACGACTTAGACTTGGGGCGGCTGCCGAACGAGTACTACATGGTTGCACTGAATGACCACTTTGGACGATCCAGGCGGACGGAGGAGAATGTTGCTGGTGCGACGTCTGAGACTTATACCGCGTCGGTCGTGCGCGCCTACAAGAACATTCTCTTACCCAATGGCGAGTCTCATTCAGACAAGAGTGTCAAATCGCTACGGCTGGCGGTTGGACTGGTGCTGCGGGGACTGATCGAACGCGCTCGTTACAGTGGTACGAAGCCCCACTGGGATGAACTGCGAGGCCTCCCCGAGTTTCAAAACCTCCTCCAGTGGTTTCACGATGCAACTCCGGACGGCTGTCTGCTGCTCACATTCGAAGAGAAGGGGGAGTGCATCGACACACGCGAGCAGTACAAGCCAGGGTTGGCTGCGGCTATCAGTTGGGCTTTGTACAAGCTCGATTGGAAGGACCGGCCCCAGGTCGGAGTTTCTGCGAGCGCGTGGTTCCTCCAGCAGGTCGAGCGGTTCGCGCACGCCGGCGTGGCCGACACGCCAAATGACGGCCGGGACTGGCAGATGGGGTGGAGTTCATTTTCGGCGTTCTACTCCTCTTTCCTCCAGTGGGCTATCCAAGCCGCCGCATCGGGCGACGATACGTCCCACGAACTGTTGCGGCGGATCGTCGACACGAGCCAATTCACGCCCGAAGCTCGCGCTGACATCGAGGTGATCCTTCGCGACGAGTTCTCGTGGGCACTTCTCGAAGAGTGCTACAGTGTGATCGATGTTGGGGGGGCAAACCTGGGCATCCTCAACGACCCGATGCCGGACCCGACGGCCTCAATGACAACGGCCGATGTAGTAGCGCGGGTCAACCTGTACTTCACCTTGGCTTGGCACAACCGTTGGCTTGACGGGTACGTGGGAGGAGCAGGCCGCCCAGAGGCGGATGCAGGGCCGCCACCCTCACATCACCATCAGGTTGGAGCCGCCCGCCGCCTCGCTAAGGACAAATGGCTGGAGTGGGCGAACCGGGCCCACCAGTGGCAGGTACGCTACCATGTTTGGGTGACGCGCATGGTCCGAGAGAAACCGTACCTGCTCGATTTCAACTTAGAATATCACTGGCGGCATTTCGTGACCCAGAAGGCGCAATGGATGCGGGACTGGTCGTACCAAGAAGACCCGCTGGCGTACGAGCAGTCGTGGAGTGAGATTGCCGAAGGGAGCCCCAAGCCCACCCACAACGAGTATTTAGCCGACATCGCTGACATCTTGATCGGGCACCCGCTTTTGGTACCGGACGATTCGGTCCAGCCTGTCAATGAGGGAAGGGCATACTACCGGCGAATTCGGAACATCCTTTTCTTGGTGGCCACGCGGGCGGGTTGGTTCCCTCGACTGGCACCGTTCCTCCGTAACTTGGGAGAAAAGTTCCCACCGGGGGACGGAGTCACTGATACAGAGCGCGAGGTGAACAAATATGTTCTCGAAGCCGTGTTCGAACTTCATCGACAAGGGATGTTTGAACCGATTCGACTGCGGCGAGGTCGGTCCGAGGAAGGGGAATCGCTCCTGGAATGGTGCCGCAACCGGTTGGCTGAAACTCACAAGCGCGCGCAGGCGGATCTAGAAGCCGCTTGGCAGAACTATCTTGATACTTTGCAGAAAGTAACCCACGACCTCGACCTCCTCCCCCCTCTCAACGGTTGGCGGCAGGTCTTAGACGAAGTGACGCGGGCCACGGATGCCGTGCTGCAGATCCGGGGAAGTCATTAAATTGTCGCGGCTGACCTGCGCCAACAAGCGGAGGGTTTTGTCCCATGGGAATTGAGTCTAAGCGGAGCCGCTGGTGGGTTCTCGCAGCTGTGATCGGCGTAGTTGTGGCCGGGTATCTCGTACTCCGGACTCCCGTTCGCCCGTCGTCAACCGGCCACCAAGTCACGATCGGTGTCGTCGGGCCGTTTGACGGACCCAACGCCCATATCGGTCCGGTCATCCGAAACGCCGTTCAGCTCGGGTTCGATCACAACCCAATCGACGGTCTGACAGTCAAAGTGATTCCGATTGACACCAAGTCCGACCCCAGTGCGGCGGTAGCGGCTCTACAAGGCTCGGTCTCTGATCCAGACTTGGTCGCGCTGGTGGCGTTTTACCATTCATCGACCGCACTAGCGGGCAAGCCCGTGGTCCAGGAAGCTGGCCTGCCCGCGCTGATTTACAGCGCGAGCAACCCAAAGGTGACGGACGATGCTCCATTTTACTTCCGCCTTGTGCCGACGGACGACAATCAAGCAGTGGTGCTGGCGGACGCGGCGCGACGACTCCAAGCGCGTCGCGTCGGCATCCTCTATTACGCGGACGAGTATGGCAAGGGGTTGGCAGATGGATTTCGGGCTCGCGCGAGGGACATCGGGGTCGAGATCGTCGATACCCATAGCTACGACCCAACGACCGTTGACTTCCGGTCGATACTCAGTGTGATGAAGGGGAAGGCCCCAGATCTGGTGCTTATCTGTGGATTCGTCGATAAGACCACAATCATCCTGAACCAAGCTGCCGACCAGGGATTCCGAGCGAAGTTCCTAGCCGGGGACGGGACGTTTAACGAGCAGGAACTCGTCCGAGGGGCGGGGGCCAACGCGGAGGGTGTGTACGTGGCGGCCCCGTACGTGTTCGACGAGTCCAATGCGAAAGCACGGTCTTTCCTAGATGCATATTGGGCGTCATTCCCGGGCGACGGGTCGCAGCTCAAGCCTGCGAGCTGGACGGCGTTCGCCTACGACGCCGCCGGGATCCTCGCTCGTGGGTTAAAGGAGGGACATCGAACCCGTGCCGACCTGCACCGCTATCTCAGGGCAATCAATACCCCGCAGACCGGTTACGACGGCGTCGCCGGGCTGACCTATTTCAACGCGCGGGGCGACGCCGTCCGGCGGCAGTTCCAACTCGCCGTGGTCAAGGGGGGGCGGTTCGTATCCGCTCCTTAATCCGCAATGCTACCGGACATCCTCATCAATGGACTCGTTCAGGCAGCTCTGCTGGCTCTTATTTGCGTGGGGTACTCACTTGCTTACGGGACAGCGCGCGTCGTCAATTTCGCACACGCGGACGTCATGGTTGCTGGAGGAGGCTACTTGGTCCTGCTGGGGATCGGCGGCGGTGTTGGGGGAGGGTGGGAGCGGGGCGGCATGTCCGGTCTGTTCGGGGTAGCCGCTGCGGTGGCGGCGCGGACGTACGTTGGGCTAGCAAGCTCCGCGGCTGTCGGCACTGCTGTTGCGGGGTGGGTATGGCTAACGGCTGGCCGCCTCCCGTTCCCGGTCGCTGTGGCCGCCGCTGTGCCGTGCAGCGCCGCTCTGGCTGCCGCCGTTTTCCGGGTCGGATACCTTCGCCTGATCCAGGCTGACCGTCCACGCACGACAGTGTTGCTCGCGTCTCTGGGCTGCTCAATCGCACTGCAGAGTATCTTGTTAGTCATGTGGGGAAGTCAGCGACAGGTGTTCCCGCCGGACCGCTTGCCCCCCATGTTCGTGACCCGCGTCCCGCCCGATGGTACCGCGCGCTGGGAGGCAGCGGTACGGTACGGCGTGATACGCTTAGCTCCTGGTTGGCAGGCCCCGGTCCTCGACATAACCATCGTAACCACCTTGTCGGCGGTTGTCGGCGGCATGGCGTTGTTCGCCCGGCGGTCCCGGCTGGCGGATGCGGTCACTGCCACGGCCGACGCTCGCCGCGCAGCTGAAGCATGCGGGATCCAAGTCTGGGCGACACTGACTACCGCTTTTCTAGTTGGGGGAGCGGTGGCGGCGTTAGGCGGGACTTGCTTGGTGCTGCGGACCAAGGCACTTGACCCAACGGCGGGGTTCACGCCCGGGATCCTGGCATTCGTTGCGTGCGTAATGGGCGGGATCGGGAGTGTTCGGGGGTCGATG